>NZ_JAKRGA010000007.1 GCF_022347785.1 Psychrobium sp. MM17-31 | reverse complement strand
ATTACTCACCCGTCCGCCGCTCGACGCCAGAGTAACAAGTTACTCTTCGTTTCCGCTCGACTTGCATGTGTTAGGCCTGCCGCCAGCGTTCAATCTGAGCCATGATCAAACTCTTCAATTAAAATTTTAAAGTTTTACTTTCTTTCGAAAGACTCAATGAATTTACTGTCATTATGTAGACATTAAATCATGAGTAAGATACTCAATCTTCAAATGCCCACACAGTTTATTTGAATACTAATTTTTAAAGAACGTTTATCTCTATCACCGATTGGTGAGAGAACCGCGTTGAAGCCTTTGCTTCTCTGCGTTTCGGGTTGCGCATTTTACGCATTCCCGATTTGAAGTCAACAACTAATTTTAAAAAATTTTTAAAGGTAATTTAAAACGTTGTTTTCTTCGCTAACCCGCGTTGTTACTTCGTTTAAGAAGCCGTCCCGCCGTGTCAGTGGATGCGCATTATAGAGATCCAATTTAACTTGGCAAGGGCTTTTTTGATCTTTTATTTTGATCGTTCACTATTCACACTAAACGGCTTTTTATTAAGCTAATTGCTGGATAATAAGCTGTATTGAAGCGCTAAAACCTTACTTTTAGCGAGTGTTTTTTGAACTATTTAAGCTTAAGCGCTAGCATCTGCTATAAAATGAATCTATTATGTCGCACTTAAGCTTTTATTTTTCTTCATTAATTTAGGTTATTTTATGAAATCAACAAAATTAGGTTCTTTGCTTATTGCATTAATCCTTGCAGCAGTTGGCTTTTTTATTCTTCCTGTTCTTAGTGCCGACAACGCAAGTGCATCACCATTCTTAGCTATCGGTATCCTTATTGGTGCGGTAGTAGTTCTTTTAACATCAGGCGAAGCATCTTCATCGACAGGTGGTAATGCAGTTCAGTCGGACGAGCGCCAAACATTATATGTAGGTAACTTACCTTATCGCGCAAATGAAGCGGTAGTGCGTGAGTTATTTGAGAATCACGGCAGCGTTTATTCAGTACGTTTAGTTAAGGATAAGCAAACTGGCCGACGTCGCGGTTTCGGTTTTGTCACTATGGACCCACAAGGCGCCCAAGATGCGATGGCAAAACTCAATGACAATGAATTTCAAGAGCGTGTACTGAAAGTTCGCGAAGCAAAAGAGAAAACCAGTCCTGAAAATTCGAGTCAGGTTACGGATTAATCACACAGATCTCGTTGAAGCCTTCGCTAAATAGCGCTGCGGTTAACGAAGTATCTGATACTGATTTAGTATAAAGCGCCCGATGGTTGAGAATACCGTCGGGCGTTTTTTTATCGCTGTCTTCTACATTAAGCAGCTCTTGCACTCGTTGAGCAATCGCTTTGCCAGAATCTATTACCGTTAATCCCTGTGGTTTGATCTTATTGAGTTCATTAGCGAGTAAAGGAAAGTGGGTACAACCTAAGATCATGACATCAGCTTGCTGGAAGATTGGATTACAGATTTCAAGCAAACGTCGAGAACTAATATCGCCACCTCGATAAAGCGTTTCAGCCATCGCAACCAATTCGTTACTACCGACATTAATTAATTCACAGTCCGCAGCGAATTCTTGTTTGAGTTCTTCTATATAAGTACGGGTAATAGTGCCTTGTGTTGCAAGAAGGCCAATCACTTTCGATCGGCTTAATTTTGACGCAGGCTTGATCGCTGGCACAACACCAACAATTGGAATATCGAACGCAGCGCGCAATGCCGGAAGCGCAATAGTGCTGGCGGAGTTACAGGCAATAACAATAAGTTGAGGCGGATGATTTTTAACAGCACCTTTCAATAGACTCACAAGACGATTAATCAATGTTGGCTCGTCTAATTCACCATAGGGGTAATAAAGATTATCGAATAAGTAATCGATAGTGACGTTAGGTAGGCATTGTTTGATTTCTCTAACGACGCTGATGCCACCGACGCCAGAGTCAAAGACCAGAATATTACTCATCAAAATATCACGACTGTAAAAGACATTCCGTATTCTCTATCAGTCGTGATTAATTAGCAATAAGGTCTAAGTTGAAGGGGTCTCAGCCTTATTTTGTGCATCAATTAATTGTTGATTGAAGTTGCTAAAGTCTATGGCTGATTTATTTAACATATCGTCTAATGCATTAATCTGCTGCTCTGCCACATCTTGCATCAGTTGCTTCAAGTTATCTTTGTCAAACAGCGACTCACCGCTTTCCATGATACCGTTAAGATCTTTTACGTATGGTGACAAGGTAGCAAACGGCGAGCTTGAAGCACTCGGTGAATAGTGTTCGCGAATTGCCACTTGTTTAACTTCTTTAAAGTCTAATGAATATTGGGCAATTTGGCTGGCATCAAATCCAAGTTCACTGGCTTGCTCGAAAGCTTTCTGGACATCGCCATTGAAGAACTCGTCAGCCAATCCATTAATATCTTCAACCAATGAATTAATCGCCTTTAACTCTTCATCGTCTAACTCGCCGCTAACTTCAATGCTAAATGATTGGCTGCGACTATAGTGTGTCTCTGACGAGTAACCATTTTCATTCGACTGTTGAGATTGCGCTAATGTCGTCGAGCTACCAAAACTAATATTAATATCGTCACCATCGCGCGTCTTAATAGAAATGCTGCCAGTTTCAGTCTCTTGTAATCCTAGTTCTCTTGCTACCACATTCGGCGCTGCTGTCGTTTGCTTGCCAAATACATCAGCTTCAAGATCGTCAATACCCTGAGTAATTAAACCGTAACTGCGATCCATTCCCTCTTTAACATCGTCTGATAACATGTCCATATCGCCGAGCTCTTGGCGTGCTTGCTCAAATCCCATATCAACACCTTCGCGCGCTTGAGCAAACATTTCAGCGAGTTTGTCATCGCTCGCACCGCTTTCTTTTGCACCCATGATCGCTTTGCCGACAAAGTCCATCACGTTCTTCGCTACTTCTTCAAAGTCAAAGCTAATTGGCTCAACATCAATCTTATCTAGGATTGAACCACCTTCAGTTTTAATTGTGACGCTTTCATTCACTGACGAATGAAACTCCAACTTGCCACCGAGCTTGAGCTCTTTATTAAGGGCAGACATCAAAGACTTAGCACCAATCAACAGGCGATTATTATCAGTTGTTAAGAAGTCTTTTTTCTCAAAAGTTTCTTTCGGTGCATCGCTAGATTTTGCTTTTTCAGTGGCGACGTTAGCTTTGTCGTTATTAAGCTTTTGACGATCAGCCTGTGGTAAGGAATTGATTTTCATGATGTCTCCAATATTTGCGATGATGAGAGCCTAGCGTTGTCTGATCTTATCGGCAAATCCTAAAAAAACTTAACTAAAAATGTTCAAATAATAGACTCAAGCGCTGGACAAAATTACAAAAGTCCCTAAACTTCTGCGCCACTGTTTATACCTAGGAAAAAGATCATGTTACCAGGCTTGGTAGATGTTGCTAATTATGATGCGCAACTCAACGATAAGACATCGACACTGCAAACATTAATGCAGCCATTCAACCCACCAGCGGTTGAGCGCTTTGCTTCAGAGCCATCACACTATCGTCTGCGCGCTGAGTTTCGCGTCTGGCATGAGGGAGATGATCTTTACCACATCGTATTTAACTCGCAAACCAAAGAAAAAGTGCGCGTTGACCAATTCCCATCGGCGTCGCGTTTAATTAACGACATGATGCTAGCGTTAATGGAAGAGCTGAAAGACAAGCCAGTACTACGTCAAAAACTCTTTCAAATTGACTACCTATCGACCCTGAGTGGCCAAATTGTAGTATCACTGCTTTATCATCGTCAGTTAGATGATGCTTGGGAAACAGCGGCACGTGAACTAAAAGCTCGTTTAGGCGAACGCTTTGATGTGCAGCTAATTGGTCGCGCTCGCAAACAAAAAATCTGTTTAGATCACGATTACGTCATCGAAAAACTCAATGTTAATGACCAAGAACTTATTTATAAACAGGTAGAAAATAGCTTCACTCAACCCAATGGCGGCATCAATCAAAAGATGTTGGAATGGTCTATCGATATTACCAACGACGCAACTGGCGATTTACTGGAACTGTACTGTGGTAACGGTAACTTTTCACTGGCATTAGCGCAAAACTTCGATCGCGTATTAGCGACAGAGATCGCTAAGCCGTCTGTTGACTCAGCGCAGTACAACATCAGTGAAAACAACATCGACAACGTCACTATTTTACGAATGGCGGCGGAAGAGTTTACAGCGGCAATGAATGGAGAGCGTGAATTTAGACGCTTGAAAGGAATCGATTTAAAAAGCTTTAACTGTAATACGATTTTGGTGGATCCACCACGCGCTGGACTAGATGATGAAACCTTGAAGATGATTCAAGCTTACGACAACATTATCTATATTTCGTGTAACCCTGAAACATTGGCGGACAATCTAAAAACGCTAACTCAAACGCACGATGTGGCCAAGTTAGCGCTCTTTGATCAATTCCCATATACCCATCATATGGAATCTGGTGTTTACTTAACTCGTAAGTAACACCTAACTATAGACTGGGATTAGCGCTTGAATAATCCCAGTTTATGACACATCCAAAAAATCAGCACCATACAGATAATTAGCGGGAAGAAGTTACTGCCGATTTCTGGTTTGATAACGCGAATACACACCGAATAACTCAACGCACCTACGATAAAACTCGCGCCAGTTAACAGAGGAATATCCCCTTCGATGGCATTAGTTTTGTATTCTTGCAGCATACAGTAAAACGCCAATACACAACTGATTAGTGGGAATATAGATAACTCAACTTCGGCTACAGTCAAACCGTTGAGTACCGCATTGGCACTCATACCCGCGACTAATGCGAGGACTAAAATTTTAGCGTCTTGCCTAGAAATCGGTAACATAGATTACATCTCCTTTGGATTTTTTGATAAATAATGCGCGCCACTTGCAATCATATGTAACTTCATTATGACCCGCTCTGCCAATTCTTCTTTAGCATGATTCGACATATCTAGCGCTTCAGCGCCTGCGCTAAACACGACAATAAGCATAGCCTCACTCTGGATGCGTGCGAGATTTTTATCGAGTTCTGACGTTTGCAATAAATAATCTGTCAATTCATCGACAAAATGCCTAATTTCACGATTTACCGCCTGTCTAAAAACCGCGGCGTTACCTGAGCGCTCTTGCAGCAACAAACGAAAAACATTGGGATTCGATTCCACAAACTCCATAAAGGTCTCGGTAGAAATTCGAATTACGCTGCCGCCCTTGTCGATGCGTTGGCGCGCTTTGCGCATCAATTGACGCAGCATTAAGCCGCCTTCATCAACCATGGTTAAACCAAGCTCGTTCATATCTTTAAAATGACGATAAAACGACGTTGGGGCAATGCCTGCTTCACGGGCAACTTCTCGCAAACTCAAATTGGAAAAGCCATGTTCAGCCGATAGCTGATTAAATGCCGCTTCAATCAACGAACGTCTTGTCTTTTCTTTTTGTTGCGCCCTAACGCCCATAATTTTCATTCCAAAGTACTTTGCTAATAAGCGCTAGAGTAATGCAAGGGAGCTCGGTTCACAACAGATATTACAACCACATTCCATTGCAATTAATGACTTAGCGCAAAACGCGCTTTAAAAAGCGAAACAAATGTACGCTGAGTGTTGAAATAACAAATCGAACTGGCGTACACTTGTAAGCTCAACGTACAACTTTTGGATTTCTTATGAAAAAGCCACCACTAATTTGGACTAATATTCTTGTTTTCAGTAGCACGCTATTAGCCGCTGTCATTTTAGTGCCTTGGTATGAATTAACCTATGGTTTTGATGCCTTCGTTATTATTGCTGCGGTTATCAGCTTGTTTTTCTGTGGCATGTCGATCACAGCGGGTTATCATCGCCTCTGGTCACATAAAACCTATCAAGCCCATTGGAGCGTCCGCTTACTATTTGCCATTGGCGGCGCCTTTGCAATGCAAAACTCAGCGTTACATTGGTCTAGCGATCACCGCGTTCACCACAAATTTGTCGATGACAATGACAAAGATCCATACAGCGCAAAGAAAGGCTTTTGGTTTTCTCACATCGGCTGGATGCTGCGCAACTACAATCCAGATACCTACAACGATTACAGCAACTGTCGCGATCTTCAAAAAGACCCAATAGTGATGTGGCAACACAAACACTATTTGATCCTTACTCTAGCCACCAACTTCGGTTTTGCTGCATTAGTTGGTTGGATGAGTGGCCAGATGCTTGCGAGCTTTATCGCCGTTGGCGTAACGCGTTTGGTATTGAGTCATCACTTCACATTCTTTATTAACTCATGGGCTCACATGTGGGGCAGCCAACCTTACACCGACAAAAACACTGCTAAAGACAATGCGCTGTTAGCGATTTTTACCCACGGTGAAGGCTACCACAACTACCACCACATCTTCGAAATGGACTATCGCAATGGCATCAAGTGGTACCACTATGATCCAACTAAATGGTTAATCAAAGGCTTATCTTTAATTGGCTTAGCATCAGGACTGCGTAAAACGCCACAATTAAAAATTGAGCAAGCCAAGCTGGAAATGGTGCTTAAGCGCGCTAACCAGCGTCTTGATTTACGCCACGACGCCGAAGAATTAAAACAGAAAATTCAGGACGAATACGACGAATTAGTGGCCAAACTCAATGCCTTTTATTCTTTGCAAAAACGCTTATTCGACGATAAGAAAAAGCAATTGCTACAAGACTTTGAAAAGCTAGAGCTAACTGCTCAACTTGAAGAGCTGAAAAACGCCGTGGCCCAACAACGACAATCTTGGCTGGCAATGGCTAAAGTAGCTTAGATATGAACTCATAAAATAGCGCTCAATTGAGCGCTATTTGATTCTCTCTTCTATCCCAAAACTCACTCGATAAACTTCATCGCACTGTTTCGCGACAAACTGACCGATAATCCCACTCAAATCGACAAAACGACGTGACTCTTTATCGATGGGGATAATGCCGCAGCTCACATCATTGAGTACAAAAACCACATTACAATCTACTTCAAATAGCTGCTTAAGCTCATCAATAAGCGCTGATTCATCGCGCTGTAAGTTGTTAAAGATCCACATCGATAAACAGTCAATTAAGTATGTTTCTCCAGCCTTGACCACATCCACCAACGAATGTGCAGCTTCGATAGTTAAAAACTCTGCTTGTCGTTCGACAAGATGCCTATCTATACGTTGCTGCATCTCACCATCACTATAACTGTTGTCGTAGGTTGCAACGTAGTGCGGCACACCGTCACTTATCGATAACGCCTTTGCGCTGGTCGCACTACTCTTGCCACTCTTTTGGCCGCCGAAATATAAAGCCTTCATAAATTCACTCTTTTTAACAACTATTTACAACGATGCTCTTCCCACCGCTGGCGTTTTTGATTACTTTAATAGCATATTATGTAAACAGTGAGGTTATACATGAAAATATATGAATTTCCCATCGCCCCAAACGCACGTCGCGTGAGTATTTTCTTAGCAGAAATTGGCTTAGAGGTAGAGCGAGTCAACGTCGATATTCGCGGCGGAGAAAACCTAACCCAAGAGTTTAAAGAAAAAGCCGCCAACGGACTGATCCCCTTTCTTGAACTCGACGATGGTACCTGTATCTGTGAATCTGTCGCTATTTGTCGTTATCTAGAGAGCGTTCACGGCCAACCCGAACCATCGCTATTTGGTGAAACACCACTAGAAATGGCCAACATTGAGATGTGGCACCGCATGGTAGAATTCCAAGTAATGATCCCGCTATTGCAAGCCTTTAGAAACATCAGCGGCATCTATCAAGATCGCGAAAATATCAATCAAGAATGGGGTGAAGAATCTAAGCAACGCTTTATCGATGCCTTATCCACTTTTGAAGTCCAACTTGGTAACAATGCCTTTGTGGCTGGTGATCGTTTTAGCGTTGCCGATATAACACTGTGGTCTTTCCTCAATTTTGCCCGCGTCATTAAATTTAAACTTGACGATCAAACGCCAAATCTAGCGCATTGGTTTGAATCAATGAAAGCCCGCCCTTCAATTATGAGTACTGAGCCATGATCACCCTATACACAGCGCCAACGCCTAACGGCCATAAAATTTCCATCGCCCTAGAAGAAATGGGGCTAGATTACGAAGTTGTGGTGCTTGATTTATCAAGCAACGAACAAAAACAATCGCCATTTGTCGATATTAACCCTAACGGCCGTATTCCTGCGATTGTCGATCATGACAACGACGATTTTGCAGTTTTCGAAACAGGCGCAATCTTAGTTTACTTAGCAGAAAAGACGGGTAAGTTTTACTCGTCAGATCCCAAGAAGCGTTCGCAGCAACTGCAATGGCTAATGTTTCAGATGAGCGGCGTTGGGCCGATGATGGGTCAAGCCAATGTCTTCTATCGCTATTTCCCGAAACAAATTCCAGAGGCAATCGAGCGTTATCAAAACGAAGGTCGCCGTCTGTTTGAAGTTATGAACAACCAGCTGGCCAATAATCAATATTTAGCAGGTGATGAATATTCGATTGCCGATATCTCGACATTCACTTGGGTGCGAATTCACGAATGGAGTGGTGTGGATATTAGTGGCTTAGAACATCTACAACGCTGGCTCGATGAACTATCAGCCCGCCCAGCTTGTATTAAAGGCTTACAGATCCCACCATCACAAGAATTAAGCGACGAAGAGCGCGCCGCTCAAGTCCAGAAAATGCTAACCAAGTAGTTACATAACCGATGGCGCTACTGCGCCATCGCAAATAAGCTCACTTCAAGCTGCTGCGCTAATTCCTTCGCCGCAGACGCATCATCACTAATAAATTCCAAACGTGAATCATTACTCTCGTCAACTTCTTGATAGCTGAGCTCTTTACCGACAATGTTAAACGCGAAAATGCCTTGCGTGGTAATCAAAATCGCCTTTAAACGGCTAATACTCACTTCCTTAAGCACATTGAGTACGCGGTGGAAATCAAACTGTCGATGAGGTGCCATCGCCCAGCCAAAAGAGGTAAAGCCATCGCCTTCATTAGTTAAGCGCACACAATCTTGTGTCGCCAATTGCTCAGCAACGTCGAATGTTTTACTGCGCATACTAATGGCAGGTACTGGCGTTTCTGTCGCTTGATAACAACACGGCGCGTCGAGCACAGTCTTGGCGCGCTGCCAATCAAAAGCGTGAATAAATGATTTCTCGCTTAAGTTATTGCTCGCTAGATAGCGTTGTAAATTGGCTTCTTCGACACCAGTGTAGAGATCTGTCTTGCTAGCAATGACAATATCAGCGACTTGCATTTGCTCCTGATAGCTAGGATTGTCCAACCAATTAGAGTCAAGGGCGCGGCGAGCATCCACCAGCGTGACCGTCGCTCGAACGTCTATAACTTTGCGATAATGTGGCGCTTGTAGCGTCGCCAAAACTTCAGCTGGATGGCCAAGGCCAGTTGGTTCTATAATCAGGCGATGAGGCTTTGCTCTAGCAATAAGTCGATTGAGAGTAATTTGCATACTCAAACCGGCGGTACAACACATACAGCCGCCTGGCACTTCGGCGATAAAG
Source organism: Psychrobium sp. MM17-31 (assembly GCF_022347785.1). Lineage (NCBI taxonomy): Bacteria > Pseudomonadati > Pseudomonadota > Gammaproteobacteria > Alteromonadales > Shewanellaceae > Psychrobium > Psychrobium sp. MM17-31. The sequence continues at coordinate 117,268 of NZ_JAKRGA010000007.1, read as the reverse complement.
ACATCTTGCTGCTTGGCGTCATTTAATAAGCCGCCATCAATCCCTACTTCGCCAAATTCGTTAACCAGAATCGCCCAGCGCTCCCCCTCGGGCTTAGTGCGCAGTAGTTTCTCGATGAAGGTCGTTTTACCGACACCCAAGGCCCCCGTGATAACATTGGTCGGAACTTGAGAAATTACATCACTACTCATTGTTCAAATCCGCCTGATAAGCTAAATCATATTGTTTTTTCATAGACTTTCGCATTTTTAAACTCAATAAATGCGCTGTAATCACTAAACAAGAGCCCATTACCGTAAGCAGCGTTTCACCAATGCCATGTACCATTCGAGACGAAGACAACAAAACGACACCTGCTATGGCTAACGCTAATAACCAATAATTTCTCGAGGCAAGCCATACTTGCGGCAAGCTAAGAATTAACATTGCAAAAACAGGCAACAACAACATCGTATGAACCCATTCTTCGCTTAACGCAGTGACCAGAACATTACCACCGAGCACTATGGCTAAAAATGGCATCACCAAACAATGTGCAATGCACAAGCCAGAAAAAAATATACCTAGCTTATCTTTTAGAGCCTGCTGTCCAACCATCACTTGTTCCATAAATTTAAAACCCCGTTGTGGCACTGGCCACCTGTTGAATGATTAATTGTAATATTATAACATCCAATTGCGAATGATACATTATAACATTACCATTTTTTAAATAGGAGTCTCAGTGAAAACTTCCGCCAAATTTAATCCCACTAAATTGAGTGCCATTATTGGCCTGCTTTTTAGTGCAAACGCCATGGCCCAAGACGTTTCAGGTGTTATCACCGATAAAACAGGTAAACAAATCGAAGGCGCAACCATACGTATCCTCGACACCAAACAAACCTTGGTAACAGGTAAAGACGGAAAGTTTGAGTTTTCTAATGCGCCAGACAAAGAGCTAGAATTGCATATTACCGCGCCGGGATATGCTCATCTCAATCATCATGTAACGTTAAATAACAGCAAAAATGTAACAATTTCTCTCGCGCGTTCAGCGATTGAAGTGATTGATGTTACCGCCACGCCATTTCATGCCTCAGTCATGGAAGCTGCGATTCCTGTGTCTGTATTATCTGGCGAGCAACTACGCAATCAACAAGCTGCCACGCTCGGCGATACGCTAGAAAAACAAGTTGGTGTACACACTAACTTCCACGCAGGTGTTGCCAGTACACCTATTATCCGTGGGCTAAGTGGTCCTCGCGTTATGATCACCCAAAACGGCTTAGATGTAAGCGACGTTTCTCGCGTTGGTCCGGATCACAGCGTAGCGACAGAGGCATCAACAGCAACTCAAATCGAAGTATTACGCGGCCCAGCAACACTATTCTTCGGTAGCGGCGCGATTGGCGGTGTCGTCAATGTCGTAGACGAGCGCGTGCCTACCAATAACACACCGTTTGGCGAGTTCATTCTTGAACACAACTCAGTTAACGATCAAAAACTGGCTGCCTTTAACGTTAAAAATGGCACTGACTCTTTTGCCGTTTACGCCGATGGCTTTTGGCGTGAATCAGAAGACTACAAAATTCCAGACGCCCCTCATCATGATGATCACGACGAACATGAACATAGCAACAAAATTGAAAACAGTGCAGAAGAATCAAGTAGTTTTACGCTAGGTGCCAGTTATTTATTTGATCAAGGCTACATCGGCTTTTCTGCGGGTAAACTAAAACGTGAATACGGCATTCCTGGTCACTCTCACGGTGAAGAAGAAACCCATGAAGATGAACACGATCATGACGAACACGCAGAGGAAGAAGCGGCTCACGGTAATGTCTACGCAGATTTAGAGCAAAATCGTTATCAAATGATTGGCGAATACAATTTCGACAGCGGTTTCTTTAGCTCGGCGAGTTTTAAAGCCTCTTACACTGACTACAAACACGCTGAAATTGAAGCTGGCATGGTCGGTACAACTTTTGCTAATGAAACCAGCGAACTTAAAGTCGATTTACTCCATGCTCCATACAATGGCTGGCGCGGCGGTATTAGCGTTCATGCCAAAGATACCGATATTGAAGCCGTAGGTAGTGAAGCATTCACGCCGCCATCAAATCAAAAAATGATTGCAATTGCTGCTATGGAAGAACGCCATTTCGGTGACTTCTTAGTTCAGCTTGGCGCACGTGCAGAGCGCGTAACGCTAGATGCCAATAACGTGCGCTTGCCACATCTTGACGCTCACGGACATGACGAAGACGGTCACGCAGAAGATGAGCACGAGCATGACCACGGTCATGAGGAAGAATCTGAACTAACGCGCGTTTTTGCAGTAGAACAAACATTCACTCCAGTAACCTTGTCTGCTGGTGTAGTTTGGGATTTCACCGAAGGATATAACCTAGGTTTATCAGTTTCACGCTCACAACGCGCACCTTCAGCATCTGAGCTACTATCATTTGGCCCGCACATCGGCACGCGCAGCTACGAAGTTGGCGCATTATTCGCTTTAGATGACCACAATGAAATTGGCTTAAGCCAACAATCTATTGATTTAGAAACAGCTAACAATATCGACATCAGCTTCCGTAAAACTCACGGCGATGTCGCCATCATAGTCAACGCGTTTTACAACCAAGTCGACAATTACTACTACCAAGCGGCCACAGGGCTATTTGGCAGCGATGGTCACAACCACGGCCACGCTCACGGCGATGAACACGATCACAGCGGCGAGCTTCCTGTTTATATCTTCAAATCACAAGATGCCACCCTTCACGGCTTCGAGACGCAAATCAATTGGAATATCAACGAAGAGTTCTCTTCGCAATTCTTTGCCGATTACGTGCGTGCGCGCCTTAAAGACGGTGGCGATTTACCACGTACACCACCAATGCGCTTTGGTACTAAGTTGAAATACCAACTAGAAAACTTCAGTGCTCATTTAGATGTTGTTCGTTACCAAGAACAAGACAAAGTTGCAACGCTAGAAACAGCAACTGACGGCTACACCCTAGTGGACTTGGGCGTTAGTTATCAGTTACCTCTCGCCGATTACGATATCAGCGTCTATGCCAATGCCAAGAACCTCACCGACGAATATGCCCAAGTGCACAGCTCTTTTGTTAAAGATATAGCACCGCGTCAAGGTCGCAGTTTCGCACTAGGTTTGCGCGCCTATTTTTAGGATCGAATAAAAGAATTTATTAACAAGGAACTATCATGAAAAAAACAATGAAACTAAGCTTAATTGCAACTCTGTGCAGTAGCTTATTGTTAACTGGTTGTGGCGATGCTGAAACCAACATCGTCGAGAAAGAGCCTGAGAAACCTGCAGCTGATGATGATCACGGACACGGCGGTCACGGCGACATTACGATCGATAGCTTAGGTCGCTTAGCGATCAGCTCACCAGATAGCGATAACATTGCCATCTTCGATTTAGACGACAGCGAATTATTAGGCCAATTTGCAACAACCCACAGCGGCAGTCGTATCACTGCATCAGTCGGGTATCGCTACCTTGTTGTTACTAACCGCGACAACGGCCACACCGGATTTATCGATGGTGGCTTATGGCGTGAAGATCATGTAGCGCATTTACATGATTATGAGCAAGCACCAGCAGCAATCGATTTTCATATCGACAGCAGCCGTCCAACGCACGTGGTAAAACACGACGGCGCTATGGCGATTTTCAATGACGGCGCAGAAGACGGTAGCATTGCGGCGTCGGTAAATTTACTGACCGATGAAAACATTACCGCAGCTAAAACAGATAGCGAAGTCATTAGCTTTGATATGAACATGCACGGTGTTGCCGAGCCACGTGGTGATTTCATCTTAACAACGGTACGTCGCGACGATGCAAGCAGTACATCAACGGCGAAAATCTTGCCAGACCAAGTTGCGGTTTATCACAAGCACGGTGACGAATATGAGCAAGACGTTATCTTTGAACTCACTTGTCCTAATCTACACGGTGCAGCGCAATCTAAAGGCTATGTTGCCTTTGGTTGTGGTGACGGCGTGTTCTTAGCCAAAGATGACGGCCATGATTTTGATGTTAGCAAAATCGCTAATCTAGATAACTTTGACACTCGCCGCGTTGGCACCCTATATGGTCACCACGAGCACGACTCGCTAATCGGTGTGGCGTCAGCCCGTGGTACAACACCAATTTTAGTGACTGTTAATGCAGCGGGCGGTGAAATGGAAGCTATTGATTGGCAACCACAAACCGATGCAGCGCCAGTGTCTTACGGTTTCTCAGCCGAAGGTGATGTTTTCGTTATCCTAGATAACCAAGGTTACTTAACGCTACTAGAGCAACACGTACACGACGGTGCAATCGAATGGGAATTTAGCTCTCGCGTTGATTTCACCGAGCAAGATGTATCGACAATGCCTGATGGTCAAAACTTTAGCTTAGTGATTTCACAGCACACGCACCTTGCTTACATTAGCGATCCACTAGCTAAGTCTATCGTTGCGGTTGATTTAGAAGATGGCGATGTAACTACGGCGCTAAGTCTAGACTTCACGCCTGCTAACATCAGCTGGTTGGGAATAAAAGAAGAGCACGCTCACTAAGGTGCTCTGATATTGTCATTGCTCCTAATCGAGGTTAGGAGCAATGCCATGTGTGGCTAAATCGACGATATCCTTCGCATCAACGGGTTTGCTAAAGTAATAACCCTGAATATATTCACACGCCAAATCTTGTAAAAACTGTAGCTGTTCTAGCGTTTCTACCCCTTCTGCAACCACGCGTAAATTCAGGTTATGCGCCATAACAACGATTGTAGAAATTAACTCTTCGTTGCCGATATTGCCGGGAATGCCATCCATAAAGCTGCGATCGATTTTCAAGAAATCCAATGGCATTTTAGTCAGCATACTCAAACTTGAATAACCGGTACCAAAATCATCCATCGACACCGTCGCCCCCATATCGCGAATCGCAGTCAGACAACTGATCATAGTATCGATGCCGTTTAACGCACTGGTTTCTGTAACTTCAATATCCAGCAGATAAGGCTGAAATCCCGTTTCAGCAATACCATTCTTGATTTGGCTAACCAAGGATTCACTAATCAATTGCCGCGCTGAGACATTGACAGAAACACGCATCGAAATACCGTGTTCATCTTGCCATGCTTTGCCTTGGCGCATTGCTTCAACGAGCACCCAATGACCAATTTCTTCAATGAGCCCGAGTTCTTCAGCCAATGGAATGAATAAACTCGGTGGTACATCGCCATTGACGGGATCGCGCCAACGAATTAGCGCCTCAACCGATTCAATGTCGTAAGTTTGTGCATTAACTTTTGGTTGATAGACCAAGCTAAATTCATTGTTTTTCAATGCTTGACGCAAACGCGATTCCATTGCTAATTGACGTTGCGATTGTTCATTCATTTGTGCCGAGAATAAACAAAAGCGATTGCGCCCTTCAGCTTTAGCGCGATACATCGCACTATCAGCGTGTTTAAGCAGCTCTTCGCGAGTGTCGCCATCTTGCGGATAAATGGCACAGCCAACACTGGTAGTCATCATCAGCTCACGACCGACAATAGACAACGGCTTATTCAAACTATCGACGATACGCTGTGCAGAACGATAAACATCTGCTTGTTCTTCGATATCGTTGAGCATCACCACAAGCTCATCACCACCAATACGAGCGATGGTATCGACCTCAGACAAGCAATCGGCAAAACGATCTGCCACTTCGCACAACACCTGATCACCTACCGAATGACCTAACGAATCATTAATGCGTTTAAAGTGATCTAAATCGACAAATAACACCGCCAATTGATTCTTGTGGGCGTTAGCTTGCAATAATGCGGCATCTAAGCGATCGTAAAATAACTGACGATTGGGCAACTTTGTTAGCGGATCGTAATACGCTAAATGTTCGATCATCGTCTCGGAATTTTTACGCTCGGTAATATCGTTAAAAATTCCAGCGTACAAAACGGTTTGTTTAATCGGCTCTTTGATGCGCGTGATGGTTAACCATTCAGGGTAAACCTCGCCGTTTTTACGACGATTCCAAATCTCTCCCTGCCAACGACCATGTTGGCTAATCGTTGCCCACATTTCATCGTAAAAACTCTTATCGTGTTGACCTGAGCTTAATAAACTCGCCGGCTTACCCACCGCTTCCTCTTCGGTATAGCCAGTAAGAATGCTAAAAGCAGGGTTTACCGATTGAATGATCGCATTTTCATCCGCCACCATGATGCCATCATCAGAGGCTTCAATAAGGGCATGAGCCATGTGCAAATTGAATTCTTTTTCTTTAAGTGATGCTTCGCTACTCGCCAGCGCGCTGCGGAGCCGAGAAACATAACTTTGCTCGATGCGATTGAGAATGTCAGAAAATGAAATAATACCGATAAGGGTGCCATCATCATCGTCAACGCCGAGGTGACGGATGTGGCGCTTTTCCATAAATGAGCGAATAGATAACAAACTCATGCCTTTAGGCACGGTAATTAACGGCTTACTAATGGCATCGATAAGCGGTAGTTGCAGTTGGTTAAGCGCCATTAAACGCACCACATCGCGTTCGGTCAGCAAACCAATTGGTTTATCGTCTTCAACAATGACTAATGCATCACATTGATGAATTCCCATATGGCGAATTGCTTCGATAAGAGTGCCGCTAATATCGAAATTAAGTTGGGTATGTTCCGGTAAGACAGTTTGTACCTGAGTCATACTCAAGAAATGCGTTGCATCTTGATGGATCACGATGTCACTTTGTGACAGTACGCCAACAAGTTGCTCTTCGTCGTTCACAACCACAAGATGACGTACATTGTTGCGTTTTAGCTCCAATGTTGCGTCATTTAATGACATTTCAATGCCTATGGTATGGATGCGCGTCGACATAAACTGTGAAATTTCGCAGTCAAAAACGCTTGGCTGATGAATGTTAACCTTTAACGCATCAGCTTCTGTCCAAATACCAATTGGAATATTTTGTTGAGTAATAATGATCGAGCTGCAATGTCGCTGATGCATCAACTTAGTTGCTTCTCGCAATGAAGTTTCTTTGCTGCACGTAACGACTCTGCGCTCTATAACATTATCTAGAGCACTATCATTCATAGTTGACCGACGACCGCCTCACCATCTGTCTATTTTTCACGTAAGTTGAGCGATGCTACCACATCGCAACCGCGCATTTTGACAAAGCCGAAGCATAATTGACTTAAATCAAAAAGGGCTAATTTTTAGTTCTAAATTGTAAGAAAGTCTTATTGATAATAACATTTAAATCGTCAATTTGAATTCGTCTTTAAAACGCCGAGATAGACTGAGTTTTTTGCCGGATAGCAAGGTGATTTCACTATCGCCATTGCCTGTCGGTTCAATAGATTCAATATTACTCATATTGACAGCAGCACTGCGGTGAACGCGACAAAACCCTTGTGCTTCCAATTGCGAAATTAACTTGGTCAATGTTGCTCGCATCGGATAAATACGCCCTTTAATATGCAAGTTGACATAGTTTCCCGATGATTCTAACCATTCGATATCTTTAACGTTTACGATAAATTCTTTGCCGAGCTTTTTAACTAATAGTCGTTCAAGCATTTTCACTTCGGGTTCATCTTCACTGTCAGCGACAGCAGTTGCCTCTCCCTGCAATCTGCTAAAGATAAAATCATACCCTTGAATAAAAACGACAAAGCCTATAAAGCTCCATAAATCTTTGCGATATTCATAAAGCAATTCGAACCAGATATCACCGAAGTCATAATCTTTCCCAACCAGCCAGTAAACGCCCTCTCTCAACGCCACCATAATGGCAACATGTAAAAGCGAAAAAGCGATTGAACCTATGAAAATCATTTTCAAAGTATGAGCCATTCGCCCCCAACCAATCGGCCATCGCTTAAAAGCAACAATGATCAATGGAAATAGTAGTAATGCACTGATAGCACTAGAGAACTCCCATACAAACGGCTCCCACACGCTAAAAGATAAGTCTTTTGAATTTCTAGCGGCTTCCATAATTGTCGAGGTCGCTAAAAGCACACTATTAATGAAAAACAGCAAACAGATAGCCCCAACTTCGTAGGCCGTTTTGAAACGTTGAAAATGTTTTAATTTACTCATGGCATCAGCTTAAATGATTCGACGTGAAATTGAAGAATCTTCAAAAATATTTCATCACACTATATTGCCGCTTATCCCTACTCATTGTAAATACGACACTTTTTATAAATATCTCCAATGTATTTCCGGCAGGATACTCACCACTGAATCCTAGCCGGCGCGACCAATGTCACCATTAAAATCGAAATTTAGAGACACTATCCAACAATTATTTGTACCAGATGTCACCGAATTACCTCCCCGTCGCCACGATCTCGATTGGTTAAGAGTCTTAGCATTCGGCTTACTCATCTTGTTTCACAGCGGCATGTTCTATGTCGAGAACTGGGGCTTCCACGCTAAAAGCCAATATCGCAGCGAAACACTAGAAAGCGTCATGCTACTCATACAGCCATGGCGTATGGCAATACTCTGGGTTATCGCTGGCATCGCCATTAAATTTATCTTGGCTAAGATCACGGCAGCCAGATTTATCTATCAACGTTCTTTACGTATCTTAATTCCACTGCTCTTTGGCATCTTGGTAGTTGTGCCACCGCAACTTTATGTCGAAATGACGCAAAATAACGACTTATCTATGGATTTTTGGACTTTTATGCAGGAGTTCTATAATCCTAACACTCAGGTTTTCGATAAGTATTCATCTGGGATCTGGCCGCATGTCGACGTTAATCACCTTTGGTTTTTACGTTCCCTATGGAAATACTCACTCGTCATTTTATTGCTAGCGCCATTGCTCAATACGACATTGGTAACACGAGCGACCAACTGGTTAATGAACAGACATATTACAGTGATTGTTCTAACATTTTCGCTGCCATTATTTACTTTTAGTCTTACCTTGGAAGGCGATGATACTCGTTACGCCGTCGGATTCACTTGCATGCTTTATGGCTACCTCATTGGCTGGCATGCTAATTTCTGGCATCGTGTTACAGCGCTGCGAATTCCATTACTTATCACTCTTATTGCATGTGCTAGCATCGTTATCACTTTCTACAACATGGTATGGCTTAACCCTGAAGGCAAGCCAGAATGGATCAGCGCTATTGGATTAATGATATACAACATCATGCGCATCACGGGCATCTTTTGCGCCTTTGGTTTTGGCTATCATTATTTAAACAAGCCATCAGCACGTTTAAATTATCTCAATGAAGCCGTGTACCCCTTTTACATGCTCCACCAAACCTTAATTATTGTTATTGGCTACCATTTAACAGCGCACTCTTTAGGGCCAATCGTAGAACCGACACTAGTCATATTTCTAACGACGATTGGCTGTTTCGCCTTATTTGAGTTGATTAAACGTATCGATGTCTTGCGCTTTCTATTCGGACTAAAGATGAAAAAGCGCTACAGAAAATCAATTACCTTTATTGGAAGGTTTATAAGTGCAGTGGCCATGTTGGTTATCGGCTTAGAGATTATTTTCTAACTTTTTACGTAAAGAATGTCGTCTTTTTCAATCTTGCCTCGTCTTAGTTAGGAAGCTAACTAACAGAGACTCCAATGAAAGACTTATCCAATATTGTAAAAGACGTATTCCAAGCACCGACAATAGGTGCGCTGAATAACAAAGATGAACAAGCTCATCCGCCGCGTATCTTGTTGTTATACGGTTCATTACGAAAACGCTCGTTTAGCCGACTCGTCGTTGAAGAATCAGCGCGAATCTTACAAGCCTTGGGGTGTGAAACACGCATTTTTAACCCACAAGAACTACCCATTGCCGATAGTCGGTATGAGAGTCACCCGAAGGTGCAAGAGCTGCGAGAGTTAATGGCGTGGTCAGAGGGGCAAGTCTGGTGCTCTCCAGAAAAGCACGGCAATATGTCGAGCATCATCAAAAACCAACTCGACTGGGTGCCTCTATCAATGGGAGCGATTCGTCCGACGCAGGGAAAAACACTGGCCGTAATGCAAGTAGAAGGTGGCTCGCAATCTTTTAACACCGTTAATCAGTTGCGAATTCTAGGCCGTTGGATGCGTATGCTGACCATTCCCAATCAATCATCAGTTGCTAAAGCGTGGCAAGAATTTGATGATAACGATCGCATGAAACCCTCGGCCTTTTACGATCGCATCGTCGATGTCTGTGAAGAGTTAGTGAAATTTACGCTGCTGACACGTGATAAAAGTGACTATCTTGTCGATCGATACTCTGAGCGAAAAGCGCTGTGTCGCGAGCGCTGCTCTTCTGAAGCCACATGTTGTTAGTGCTAACCAATGGAGAACCTCAATCACAAAAAGCGCTGAAAATTCTCCATTACAAACTCTTTAAAGGCACGTAGACGCATCGGTTGATGTTTATCTTGCGCGTAAACCAAATAGAAAGGCGTCGATTTTACGTGCCACTCATCGAGCAGCGGTAACAACAAACCCTGCTCGATTTCTTGCTGACAATAAAGCTTAGGCACTCGAATAATGCCATTGCCCGCCAGCGCATTCGACACCATGATGCGGCCATTTTTACAGGTGAGATTACCGTCAATCGTCACTTCAACTGCTTGCTGACTATCGTTGTTTATAAAGCTCCAATTACGCAAAGATCCTGTGATACAACGATGATGCGCTAATCCTTTAGGATCGTTAGGGTGACCATGTTCATTTATGTAAGCAGGACTAGCGTAAACTCCCACCTCAATGTCAGTAAGCTTGCGGCCAATTAGCGAAGAGTCCACCAGCTCTCCCATCCGAAATACAAAGTCGAACTCGCCAGAGATCAAATCGACACGGCGACTAGAAAAATCTAAATCCACGCTAATATTCGGATGCTGCGCCATAAACTCACTCACCATAGGCGCGATAATTTCTTCACCAATCTGCCCACCGACAGAGTTGATTTTAATAGTCCCCGCCAGCGCATCGGCGCCTTCTAGCGCTCGGTCAATGGCGTGATAAATACCGTCGAGAGATTTCTTACAACGCTCGAAAAATGCTTCGCCTTGCGGCGTTAAATGCTGCGTTCGCGTGGTGCGTACCAATAAGGTCACGCCTAAATCGCTTTCTAGTTGTGCCAATTGCTTAGAGACATTAGCGCGTGAACAGTTAAGCCGCTCGGCAGCCTTGGTAAAACTACCCGCTTGCGCTAATTCAACAAAGGTTTTGATATCTGACAGGCTCACTTGCTTCAACATCGGCATGATTTAAACGTCCTATTGGAAACTTTTAGTTAACAGTTATGTAAACTATACCCTATATATTAACAATTACGAGATTAATACAATGTTTTCCGACTTATTAATCACCTCAAATCGGAGAACACAATGAACAAAGTCAAACTATTAAGCTTGTCATTAATTACCTCGGCCATGCTAAGCACTGCTCCTGTATTTGCAGACTCGTTTCTAGGCGCTGACTATCACAGCGGTAAAAACAAAGTTAGCTTCATGAGTGAGCAAACACGCATCGCGGGCAATGTATTCCTACCGCCGCATTACGATGCTAAGAAAAGCTATCCAGCGATTGTCGTAATTACACCAGCCAGCGGCATCAAAGAACAAACAGCGGGTATCTACGCTGAAAAATTAGCGAAAAAAGGCTTTATCACCCTGGCCTTCGACCACCGCACTTACGGCGAAAGTGGCGGCTATCCACGCGGTATGGAAAATGCGCCAATGAAAGTCGAAGATATTAAAAACGCCATTAGCTTCATTCGCACCTTCCCTGGTGTAGATGCTAATCGTATTGGTGAACTTGGCGTATGTTCTGGTGCAGGTTACAGCCTACAAACCGCCATGCAAGACACTCGTCTAGATTCTGTAGCAACCGTCAGTGGTTTTGTTGATTTCACCGACTACGGCATGGGCGGCGCAACGCAATACATGGATACGCTAACGGGTAATCCAGTGGAACAATATCGCCAGCAAATTAAAATGGCGAGTGACGCTCGCCAGAAGTACTTTGAAACGGGTGAAGTGGTGCTAGTTGATGGCATTCCATCGATGGAAAAAGCTAAAACCATGAACAAGTTCTGGGAACGTGCCGCTGATTATTACCGCAATCCACAACGCGGTGGTGGTGCACCAAACTACACACCTTTGCGCGCTGCAATGTCATTAGACACGCGTTATGCATTTAATCCATCTGAGCACATGGAGTTACTAGGCGATACACCATTCTTAGCAGTGATTGGTACAGATGCTCTATCTGCATACTTCAGCGAAATAGCAGTAAAGAAAGGATTAGACAAAGGCGGTAATGCACAACTATTTAAGATCAAAGGCGCTAACCACTTCGATCTTTACGATCAAGACAAATACGTAGATCAAGCTGTTAATCGCTTAACCAAGTTCTACAACAAGACATTGAAATAGTCGATAGAACACAGCGATTCCCCTAAGCCGTAACAACTTGTTACGGCCTAACTATGCATCAACTTACGTGTCATTCCTTACTGTTATTCTTTGCCTTAGTCACTTTAATTGATTATGCTAGTTCACTGAAATAGAAAGGGAAATCCACAATGGCAAATTTCAAATCACTATTAATGATCACTTCGCTCATCGCCTTAACACTCTCAGGATGTGAGAGTACTCCTAAGCAACACCGTGAAACCATAGTCACCACGCCAAATAAACTGGAGTTAAACGGCAGACGCTATGCTCATGCCATGGTAAATGATGGCGAAAAGCTCTACGTTATTGGCGGCGCATCGGGTAATAGACTGCTGTCTTCGATTGAGATCATCGATCCAAAAACTAATAAATCCACCAAACTTACGCAGAAAGTCATCGCAAGACGCTATTTCTCGGCGGTATGGGATGGCAAAGAGTCAATCTACATTCTCGGTGGTATTAGCACGCATGGCGACAAGTATCAGCATGAAAAAACGGTAGAGGTATTTAACACGCGAACACATCAAGTGACGCAAGTTAAAAAACTACCGGCACCAACGCGCACAAATACCGCCGTTTATAAAGACGGAAAGATATTCGTATTCGGTGGTAGTTTTCCTCGTGCAGGGACCACTAAATATCAACGTTTAGTTTCTGTATACGACATCGCAAGCAATAAATGGATGCGTGGCCAAGACATGCCAATAGCCAAAGCGAGCGAAGCGTTTGTAAAAGGTGATTACGTCTACCTCGTCGGCGGCTACAACGGTAAACAAAGTCTCAACACATTCGAGCGCTACAACACCAAGCTCAACCGCTGGCAAACACTGCCAAACATGCCTTATCGCATTAGCGCACATTCACTAGCATTATCAGGTGATAAGCTTTACGTCTTTGGTAACTACCTAGATACCACAGCCACTTACAGCTTTGATTTTAAAACTAAACAATGGGCTAAAGCTAACCTGGATTACGTTCCCGCACGTCATACAGCGGCAACTATGATGGATGGTACGATTTACGTATCAGGAGGCACCGCCGATGTAAGGGGTCCTAATCTAGATAATATTCAAGTGTTTAAGTTATAGAATGGCCTGATCTCAGGCTAGAATGCTGCGGTAAAATTACCGCAGCATTGAATGGAGATTAAAGATCGAATTGTGGTGCCGCAGGTTGATCGCCACCGCGAGTCACGTAGTAAATAGATTCATCACTGGCAGTATTTTCAAATGAACGCACCGAACCAATTGGTGTAGTGAAGTTATCTCCTTCGCCTAGCTCAATCGTTTCACCGTCGACAACCAGTTTAATTACTCCTTGGTGAACAAAAATAACTTCTTCTTCAGCACGTTTATGAGCAGGTACACTCGCGCCACTTTGCAATTTCAATCCGCGAACAACAAAACCGTGTTTCCAGCCGAGTTTTGATGCAGTGATTCCCTCTTCTGGGCTATCTCCGCCTACTAAAGACACCTCTTGTACGCCTTCAAATTGCGACAACACAGTGTCTTGACCCCAATCGAAATCACTGGTGCGGATAACAATAGATTCCAAAGCTTCGCTTGAAACAACGCGGTGTTCATCGATTTGAGCTTGTGACGTTACAGGCATTGGCTTTTTACCTTCAGGGACTTCTTCGCCCAAGGTTGTATCTACTAGCGAGCCATCTTCCATTAGAATTAAACCAAACTCTTTTGCCATCTCAAATACTTTCGGCGCCCATAATACGCGGCCAGGATCATCGCCACCTAATACAGCATGTAAATAACCTAAGTTATCTCTATCACCTTCAGTCACACCTTCTAAACACTCAAAGCCACGGAAAACATCCATTGGAATAGAAATGATATCGCCGTGGTCTAGTGTCACGCGTCCATCATCAGCATTAACACCAGATATGAAGTCCCATTTACCCGTGTGAACCACAAAAACTTCTTCGGTTAAATGGCTATGTTGCGAGTTAAGACAGCCAGCTGGTTGACGCGCACCACCGATGTTAAAGCCGTGGGCAATGCTAATATGCACATGTTGGTCAGGGTTTTCAGCAACACCTGGGCCAATAACGGTAAAGTTTTCTTTCTTATCTGAACCCGGACTGCGGGTGTCAATAAATGCATTGGTACATGGTTTTAAATCTTGATATCTAACGGCTCTATTTTCTAATGACATGTGTTTTTTCCTCGTGTGACTCTATTGTGTTTTTATCTGTTATTGGGCTGTCCAACCGCCGTCAACCTTGATACAAGTACCAGTGACCATAGCTGCAAGGTCACTTAACAAGAACAAGCAGGCATTAGCGACATCGTCGGTTGTGGCAAGTTTTTTCATGGGGATCATGTCGAAGACAAATGACTTAAATGCTTCATCTTCAAACATTGGTTCGGTAAGTGGGGTTAATACAAAAGTGGGTGCGACTGAATTAACGCGAATTCCTTGTGGCGCAAGTTCAACCCCCATTGCCTTACTTAAGCCTTCAACACCGTGTTTAGACATACAATACAAAGTACGTCCGGGCGACCCGACATAAGCCATTTGTGAAGACATATTAACGATTGAACCACCACCAGCGTTGAGCATAGGTGTTAATGCCGCTTTTGCGGTACGGTACAAACTCTTTAGATTAAGATCGATAACCGCATCTAAATCTTCATCGGCTTGCTCTAACATCGATGACACGCGATTAGTACCAACGTTATTAATTAAGCCATGTAGCTGAGGCAAGGCTTTCACTTTAGCCGCAAAACTCGCCGCCGAGACATCATCAACCCACACCTCTATCTGATCAGGTGCTTCTGCTTGTAACGATTCCAAGTCTGATTGAGTACGTGCTACAGCAATAACATTTGCACCACATTTGGCAGCCATTAAAGCGCAGGCACGACCGATTCCTTTACCAGCACCTGTAATAAGCACTGTTTTATCTTTCAAAAGCGTTTCATTAAAACCGAACATAATTCACCCAAAGTTTATTTTGCATTCGAAGTCATTATTCAGTACGATGAATTTACAATCAAGAAAATATTGTTATTTTAGATCAATAAAACTACAAAAACTGGAGCAAGAAATGATCAATTACCTCAAGAAAGGCCCCACGCAGGAAGAAAAAGTCGAATCTAACAAGAAGGTTCAATCTATCGTAGAAGACATCATTGCCGATATCGAGAAGAATGGTGACCAAGCAGTAAGAAATTACTCAGAAAACTTTGACAAATGGACTCCGGAGTCATTCAGGCTTTCGAAAGAAGAAATTGCTGCTTGTTATGAAGAAGTAAGTGAGCAAACCATTGAAGATATCAAATGGGCACAAACACAAGTTCGTAACTTCGCACAAATTCAACGTGATTCAATGAAAGACGTTGAAGTAGAGACCATTCCGGGTGTGACACTAGGTCATAAGCACATTGCCATGGAATCTGTTGGTTGTTACGTTCCGGGTGGTAAATATCCGCTAGTAGCTTCTGCTCACATGAGTGTAGTCACGGCTAAAGTCGCTGGTGTTAAACGCGTTATTGCCTGTGCTCCTCCTTTCGACGGCAAACCATCTCCAGCTATCGTTGTAGCAATGGACATGGCTGGCGCTGATGAAATTTACTGTTTTGGTGGTGTTCAAGCCGTTGCTGCTATGGCAATTGGTACTGAAACTATCGCACCTGTAGACATGATTGTTGGTCCAGGTAACGCATTCGTTGCTGAAGCTAAACGTCAACTGTTTGGTCGTGTCGGTATCGATTTATTCGCTGGCCCAACTGAAACGCTAGTTATTGCCGACGAGTCAGTTGACGGTGAATTATGTGCCGCTGACTTATTAGGTCAAGCCGAGCACGGTATTAACTCACCGGCAGTACTACTAACCAACAGCGAAAAACTTGCTAAAGACACCATGGCAGAGGTTGAGCGTCAGCTAACTATCTTGCCAACTGCAGATGTAGCAGGCCAAGCATGGCGTGATTTTGGTGAAGTGATTGTCTGTGACACTTACGAAGAAATGCTTGATGTTGCTAACGATCTAGCCTTTGAACACGTACAAGTAATGACAGAAAACGTCGACTACTTCAAAGACAATATGCAAAACTTCGGTGCGTTATTCCTAGGTCCTGAGACAAACGTGTCTTACGGCGATAAATGTATCGGTACTAACCACACTCTTCCAACTAAAAAAGCAGCGCGTTATACTGGCGGACTTTGGGTAGGTAAGTTCATTAAAACCTGTACTTTCCAAAAGGTTACTGAAGAAGCATCTGTCGTTGTTGGCAACTACTGTTCTCGCTTGTGTGCGGTCGAAGGTTTTGCTGGTCACAAAGAGCAAGCAGATATCCGCTTGAGAAGATACGAGAAATAGAGAAATTTGCATTGGATAAGAAAAAACGCGTTACCTCTTATGACGTCGCAGAAGCAGCTGGAGTCTCTCAGTCAGCTGTTTCACGAGTCTTTTTAAAAGGACGAAGTGTCTCTAAAAAAACTAGAGACAAGGTATTAACGACTGCCAAAGAGCTGGGATATAAACCTAATGCCATTGCGCGTATGTTAATAACCAAGCGTTCTGGCATGGTAGCCGTTATCTTATCCTCGCGTGCAAACCTCAATTTCCCTGAGGTATTATCTATGTTAAACAAGCATTTGGCGGATAAAGACGAACGAGTGCTATTGTTTAATCTAGATGATGCCGAAGGATTAGACGAAATTTTAGAGCAAATTTGGACCTTCCAAGTCGATGGAGTTATTGCCCTTGCAGCTCATTTCGACAACGAAAGTATCGAACAATTTAAAGATCACAATATCCCTGTCGTTTTATTTAATCGCGTGGTGCCGAGTCAAACTGCAAGCTCAGTTTGTGTTAATCACCAGCAGGGAATTCTGCAATTAGTTACCCTACTTCACGAACATCAACATCGCGACTACCTAATCATTGGTGGTTATCAAGCGTCTGACGTTGCCCAAGAACGTTTAACCTGTGCTGTCAACGCATTGTCGTCATACGGTCATAACGACGTCCCCATATTGCATGGTGATTACAGTTACCAATCCGGACGTGACGCTTTTGCCCAGTGGATGCAAAATAACCCTGCCCCCACAGCAGTCATTTGTAGTAACGATACTATGGCAATTGGTGTTATCGACGAAGCGCGTAGCAACTGGAATCTCAGAGTACCAGAAGATCTGTCTGTCGTAGGTTTCGATGGTGTCGCTGCCGTAGCTTGGCACAGTTATCAGTTAACGACCATCAAGCAGCCGCTTGAGCAAATGACAAAAGCGGCGGTGGAAATACTGCTCGAACAGATAGAATCACCTGACGATCCAGCGCAGTTAAGAGTGTGGTCCGGCTCCTTATTAGAAGGACAAACCGTTGGCCCAGCAAAAACAGTCAAATAAACCGACACTAGTCTTTCTCCCTGGTACGCTTTGCACTAGGGATGTGTTCACACCCATCATCAATAGTGAACACTTTAATAGTGTTAGCGTTGATGTAACTACTGAAAGCTCGCTATCGCAAACTACCGAGCTCATAAAACAACACATTGGCGAACAACCAGTGATACTGGTTGGTTTCTCGATGGGTGGCATGATCGCATTCGACTTTATTCGCACCTATCCACACCTCGTCGCTGGTCTGTGTTTAATCAACAGCAATTGTCACGCAGATCTACCAGGACGAAAACAGACAAGAGACCTTCACCTCGCCAAATCGAAGAGCCATGGTCTGGAATCTGTTTTACGAGAGCACTATCTCGCTAATTACTTTAGCGATGTCAATAATATCAATGCCGAGATAGTTGTCAGCATGGCTAATCAACTCGGTGTTGAGGTTTTTGAATCTCAACTATCGATCCTAGCTAATCGACCTGATTCGACAGAAGAATTGTCTAAATTTGATCGTCCAACACTGATAATAGGCAGTCAAGATGACGTTCCTTGTCCACCACTGCATCAGATTTTCATGGCAGGCATAGTCAAGCACAGTGAGTTGCATATACTCAACAATTCAGGCCATTTCGCATTGTTAGAACAGCCACAACAAATCAAAGCCATCATCGAACAATGGCTGGAGCAAACACATGAGTCAGTTTAATCAAGCACTCGCCGACAAAGCACCTCTGCTCGGCACCTTTATCAAAACGCCACATCCGCATAACACGGAGGTGTTATCACAACTAGGCTTTAACACATTGTGCCTAGATGCCGAACACGCACCATTTGGCCGTGCAGATCTCGACAGCTGCATTTTAGCCGCTCGCGCTAATCAGCAACACGTGATAGTACGCATCCCTAACGATCATCACGATACAATACTCAACGCCTTAGATTTAGGTGCCGATGGCATAGTCGTACCTCACGTTAAAACACCACAACAGTTAGAAAAAGTTATCGCTAATAGCTACTACGGCCACAACGGTAGGGGCTATGCCGGCTCAACTAGAATGGCTAGTTACACCACCAGCGCCATAGACAAAAACCTTGCCCACAACAAAGCGAATACCACAATCATTGCGCAGATCGAAGATTTAGACGCGTTAGACTGTCTCGATGAAATTTGCGAAGTGGAAGGATTGCACTGTTTGTTCATAGGCCGCATGGACTTAACTGTTGCCCTCGGCGAAACCAATCCCAACGCCCCTATCGTTATAGAAACCGTGGAAAAAATTGTCGCAACAGCGAATAAATACGGAGTGACGACAGGCATGTTTATCGCCAATTTAGATGAATTAGAGCAATGGCTAGAACAGAAGGTGTCACTATTCCTATTAGGCTCAGATCACAGCTTTATGCTCGCAGGCGCCCGCAATTTACAAGCGCGTTTTGAACAAGCTAAAAATGGTTAATCTCTTTAACATCAGAAAATATCTAATTATCGTAACGCTAAACAGTTAAGGTTTTTCTAGGCTTATAGCGCGGCCAGCTCCCGCCATTTAGCGTCTTAAATTAGAAATTGACCAATGCAAAAATCAGGGATGATTTTTGAGTATTTGCCGCAGGGATGCGGATCAAATACGGTATTGAATAGGCAATTTATCATTTAAGAATCAACGCTAAATCACGGGTCGCCTTTCTTTTGGTTACTTTTCTTTGGCGACGCAAAGAAAAGTAACTGGTGTGCTTTCGAAAGGCTTCAATTAACCAAAGGAATCTCACAAGCACACCAAATTATGCTCCAATATAGAAGTTTTCGCGTAACTATCTAACACATTAAGAGTTACGACGAGCATTTGACTTTAAGAAATTATTAAACCAACTTCGCGCCATCCACCAAACTTTGTAACTTAGCATAGGCAATATCAGGCGCTACTGAGCCAAAGCCAGCAAAAGTACCAAAACCACAGTCAGTGCTCGCCACAACGCGATCACGACCAACAATATCAACAAACTGCTTCACGCGCTGCGCTACTAATTGCGGATGTTCGACAAAGTTACTTGTGCTATCGATAACCCCAGGCATCAGAATTTTTGATTCAGGGATTTCGAGTTTTCGCTCAGCAAACACCTGCCACTCATGGCCGTGACGCGGATTCGCTGTTTCAAATAACAACTGATCGGCATTAACACTCATCAAGGTGTTAAACATTTTGTCCATAGAAATATCACATACATGCGGACCTTCATAATTCCCCCAACAGATGTGGACACGCACTTTCTCTGCCGGAATGCCTTCCAGAGCGAAATTAAGTGCTTCAACATGCTGTGCTGCAATCTTAAGAAACTCATCATCACTTAAATCGTTAAACAACATATGACGAGATAACGCCAAATCAGGACAATCTAATTGCAGATCTAGTCCCGCATCGATAATCGCTTGATATTCCTGACGCATAACCTTGGCTAGTTGCTCGAGATAGGCTTCACGCGACGGATAATATTGATTAGGTAAGAACAACGCAATAACACCCGGCGAAGCGGCATTCATAAATCCTTTAGCCGCTTTGTGCTCATTTAGCGCACTCGTCACATGCTTAATATCAGCATGCAAATCATGAGTATCTTTCACCGCAACTTCACCAGTACACATCGGACGCGCATACGTCGGTGTGCCGCCTTGTTTAGCTAAGCGTTCTAAAAACTGTGGAAACAGTTTTAAATCAGCAGGGGCATTGCGCTGACTATCACCACTAAAGCCACTATAACGATCTTTAACATAGGTCGCATAAGAAATTTTTGAAGTTTCACCATCAGAGACAATATCAATGCCCAAGTCGACCTGTTTCTTAACCACATCACTAACGTGACGCTGCATTGTTTCGTCAAATTCCGACTGACTAAACGCTTCACCGTTTTCCTTGGCAAAAATAAAATCGACAACCTCTTGATCACGAGGCAAAGACCCAACATGGGTGGTGCGAATAGGTTTAGACATAACTCTCTTCTCTATATGCTATAAACAAAAAAAGCCAAGTAGCTGACACGGCTACTCGGCTAAAGTCTTTACGGAATTAAGACAAATTTATTCAAATGAATATTTTAAACTCAAGCCCCAAGTGCGTGGATTATTCCAGTTCGCTTGTACCGAGTTAGCTGGCGCGCCATTCACAATTTGTGAATGAACAACACCACGGGTTAACACTTCTTCATCTGTTAAGTTCTGAACGAAGAAATCAACCTGAACATTTTCACTCATAATGTATGATACACGAGCGTTCACCATTGCATGAGCATCCACTTTCACTTCATCGATATTAGTATCAAACGCATAGTAATCGTCTGAATAGTTAATCGAGATATGTGGAATTAGATAAGCGCCATCGCCTAAATCATGCTCATAAGTAGCCGTTAAGCCCAAGGTAAATTCAGGAGACATCGCAGGACTCCAACCTTTAAAGCTAAACTGACTATTGTTGTCATTAACGTCTTGGCGACCATTTAAGTTACCCAAGCCAAGTAACGGACGTAGTTCAGAGTTACCTACAGCGTAATCATCTGTAAATGAAGAATCTAGGTAAGCGAATGAACCCGCAATAGTTAACTCATCTGTTGGGTACCATTGTAATTCAAACTCTGCACCAACAGATTCAATACCACCGCCATTTTCATAATATTCGAAAGTCGTTTGGCTGCCTTCAGCAACACACTCAAGAATGGTTTGACCTGAAGTTGTATCATTACAAGCTACTGCGAATAACTGTGCTTTAACATCGTCATATTCATTAATAAATGCAGCAGCATTAAAGCGCATAGCACCATCTAACAACATGGTTTTAGCACCGAATTCATACGAGATAACTTCTTCGTTATCGTATAGCGCATTTGCGCCGCGAGAAACTACACGCGCGTCATTTGCACCACCAGTACGGTAACCAGTTGCAGCACTTGCATATAACATAGTGTCATCGCTGTAATCGTACTCAATCGCTAGTTTCCAAAGCACAGCGTCATCATCCCAGTCTGGAATACTATCGCCAGTAAAGGTTTTCTCGTCTTTGTTATAACGCAGACCACCGACTAAGCGCAGGTCGTCAGACACTTCATAGCGCAATTGACCAAATACCGCAATAGAATCAACCGTGTGCGGATCGTAATCAGGGTTACCCCAGCTTGGAACTACGATACTATCGGCCGTGCCATCACCCGTCGTATCTTCACGCCACAACCAAGACCAATCAGCTTCTTGATCGTAATAGTACAAACCAGCGATCCACTGCAGTGGGCCTTCGTGATTTGAAGACAGTTGTAATTCTGTCGATAGATTTTTCTGATCATCTTTACGACCAAAACCACCAACGAAATCTAAACCGCCATCACTATAATCGTTATCGTAAAATTGAGAACCAGAGAGCTCTGAATAGTTGGTTGTCCATTTTACTTCGATGCCATCGCCGTAATAATCAAGTACGGTTGTTGCTGAAAACGTTTCCTGTTTGTCTAACGAGAACGCGTTGCGATAAACATCGTAAGGTCCTTTATCGTCGCGTTGAGCATTGCCAGGCTGATAAATATGACCGCTGCTCACTGTGGCATCTGGATTAAATACGCCTGAGCCAGGTGACGTTTCTGAGATTTGATAACCGGCGATTTGTTGATAACCCCAGATTGCTTCTGAGTTTGCATCTTTCTTTGAGTAATCTAAACGCACGGTAAAGTTAACGTCTTCGCTCGCTTCGTAACGGGTTACAGAGCGTGCATAAAATTGATTCTTTTCACGTAAATCATCAGACGGACCAGGTAAAACGTGGTTTTCGATAATGCCGTCGTGACGATCTGAAGCAACAACTACACGCGTTGCTACTTTATCGCTCATTGGAATATTTAAAATACCCTCGTAGGCACTGCGATTATATGAACCCGTGGTGACTTTAACGTTACCTTCAAATGAATCCATAACAGGTTGCTTGGTAATAACATTAATACTGCCTGCAAAAGTATTACGACCGTATAAAGTACCTTGAGGACCACGTAAAACTTCAATTCGCTCAACATCAACAAAGGCGCCTAAACCGGCTGTTGTCGTCGGCACATAGATGCCATCTTGGAAAATACCAACAACCTGCTCAGCGATACCAGTACCTGCAACACCAACCTCGTTAGTACGAGCACCACGCATTGCCGGACGAACTTCACCGCCTGAACTACCTACTTTTAGACCAGGAACAACACTGTCCAAGCCAGTCAGATCAACAATACCGGCGCGCTCAATGTCTTCATCACCCATGGCAGTGATCGACGATGATACTTCTTGCAAACTTTGCGCTTGACGGTTAGCTGTAACCATAATGGTTTCAACTTCTTTCTTCTTTTTCGCCGCGTCTTTCTTTGCATCTTCAGCCATTGCTGAAGGAAGAATCATCGCATTAGCGACGGCCAATGCAACAACCGACTTGGTTAACGTTTTATACGCATTTGACTTCATTTGTGGTTCCCCTTACTTGCGGCACTGCCTACAAGCTCTTTGCTGTGAATTTCTCTTATTGTTGTAAATAGTGTTTATTTTGTAATCACAATATATTTGTACTTCGGATTCACAAACAAGTCAATTAAATTTAAAAATCAATTAACAAACAACTAACCAAAATCGACAAGAAACCTTAACAAAAACACACTAACCATTGATTTGTATACATAATATTTTTTAACAATTTCCAATATCAATTTTAGTACTGCGAAGTCATAATTGTATATCTTTATACAATTACCTTCACAAAATTTGATTGAGTATTCATATTATGTGATTAGCTATTCAATAAAAAAGGCGCCGAAGCGCCTTTAATATAAATTGATAGCAGAACACTGCTAGAGAAAACCTAACTAGACCCTAGCTTTATTAAACTCACGCATTCGGGCTAATACATCGACTCCCAACTGATCGTAAACCGACAACAAATCGATAAGCACCCAGTTTTCGCGAATTAAATCGCCTTCAACACGCCAAAAATCAAGACTACGCATCGAAATCTTCTGATTCCCTGGGGCAATTCCTAGCCAACCACTGCCATTGACTGTCATAAACATCCCCGGCCATGCGGTATAACCAACATAACTGTCATCTGCAAAGGCATGCCCCAAATGGGGGTCGCCAACACGATCTGGTAAGCCATTGAGAAATGGAATTTGATGCCAGTTTCTAAAACCAGTTAAGGTACGAGCTGTACCAATCCCCGATGGCCCATACCACGAACAACGAGGATGCCAATAATCGGTCAGTCGCATTGCCTCGACACCACCTGTCGCGTGATTCCCCAAGGCATCACACATATCAACGACTACTTGCAAGGATTTAGCAGTCACTGCACTATCCTGTGTCTTTAAACTAATACCATCGAGAGTAGCAGGTCCAGGCACATGCCATTCACGTCCTAAGCTGGGTACCATTGGCCAAGCATTAGCTTGCATCATCAGCTCGGGGATGTCCCAAATAGCTTGGTATTCCACCACCTTGCCATCGACAAATTTGTAAAATTCATGAAAGCGCATTGCCGCCATATGGCCTGTCGGTGGAATATCTAACCAAGCGTTAGCAAAGGTTCCGCAATAATAGCCGCAGCATCCAACCCAATCATCGCCACGTTCCGTAGTACCAGACATAATAATGGTATCGCGCCGTTCCAAATCAGGGAAAGCTCGTTGCAAACTAGCAATCGCTTCATCATATAGCGCTTGAGCATTGGCTAAAGTTTCAAATGGATAACACAGTTGCACTAAGGCATCATCTGCAAACAAGTCGCTAAGTTGTTGCTGAACTTCAGTGGCGTCAAAGTTATATAACGCCTTACTTAACTCAACTACCCGTTGTTTATTACTCAACAGAGAACTCATATCCTACTCCTGCTTTTAGCGCTTCGGGTTAACGATATTAGCGGTGCGCTCTAAGATATCGACGCCCTGCTGTTTAAGCCAATAAGGAATATCTATAAGTACCCAGTTCTCGAGTAGTTTGTCACCCTCGCGATAATAAACATCAACCACTCGCATATCGGCTCTCACATCACCACTAGGCAATCCTAAGAAACCACCTTTAGCTTTGTTTGATAAATTTGGCCAACCAAAGAAACAGGCAAAATTGCCCTCGGCGAAACGACATACATGACCATTGAATACCTTATCGTGTAAACCTTCTCTAAATGGATACATGTGCTGCTCTTGATAACGACCAATAGTATAGGTTGCGCCTATTCCCGCAGGGCCATACCACACCATATCGTTATGCCAGTTCTTTTCCATTACCTCAGGTCCCGCGCGATCATTAGCGGTTTGGTTTAGCTTGCTCAAATCTTCAATCATGGTATTGAGCACGGTTAGAGTTTTTTCAGCTTGCGCTGGCTCATGTTCATCAAATAACAAACCGTTGTGATGGCGAGGTCCCGGATAGACAAAAGACGCACCAGTTTGCGGCGGCAATGGGTTAATTCCAACTTGATGCATTAGACCAATAATATCTAGCCATAAGCCCGTCTTGGTAATCTTACCGTTTTCAACACAGTTAAATTCAGCATACCGCACCATAGCTACCTTGCGATTTGCGGGAATTCCCAACCAATCATTATCAAACAAGCCCATGAAGTGTCCCATGCTCATAACCCAGTTTTCACCGCTTACTTCATTTTTTCCTGCCATGAATACGTCTTGGCGGCGCTGAATGTTGCTAAAAGAATGGTATAGCGGTTGCCACACTTGCTGGGTCACATCACTCAAATTGTTAATTTTGTTAAAGGGATAAACGCCAAAAAATTCATATTCATCATTTATGTAGCGCTGTTGTACTTGCGAAAGCGTATCGACTGACGCCTGCTCTAACTCATCAAAATACTTGATAACTAGAGACTTTTCTTGTTGAAAATTACTCATTTTGTTTATCCGTTGTTCAGTTTTTTGTCATTATGGGTTAAGAATGTATTTACTATTGACTTCGAAGTCAATATGATAAAAACCACACGCTAAGAAAAATAATTCAATAAACCGAGGCGACCCCATGATCGAATTTGGCGCAATCAACTGGAGCATCTTGATAGTTTACATCGTTGCTAACCTGCTTTTAGGTGTAGTAATCGGTAAAAAGATCGAGACTGATCAAGACTTTTATATTGGAAGAAAAACAACCCCTTGGTGGGCAATAGGTATTTCCGTTATTGCTACTTATGTAAGTGCTTTAACTTTCTTAGGCGCTCCAGCTTGGGCCTATAATGAAGGTCTAAGCGTTATTGCAATCCACCTTAACTACCCGCTCGTTATCATGGCGGTGATCATTTTCTTCTTCCCGTTCTTTTATAATGCCGGCGTTGCCTCAATATATGAGTATCAAGAAAAGCGTTTTGGTAAACGTGCTCGTGCATTGATCTCAAGTATTTGGTTAGTTTCTCAAACCATGTCCTCCGCTGCAGTACTCTATGCTACTTCAGTGGTATTGAGTTTCATCACTGGTATGGATGTTATTCTAGCCATTGTCATAGTAACCATTATTGCCTTAGTTTACACCGTGTTAGGCGGTATTACGGCGGTAATTTGGACCGATGTTATTCAATCCGTCATTCTATTTGCAAGTGCAGGCATTATCTTCTACGCCCTTACAACTGAGAGCAATTTCTCGGTTATGGATTCATTAGGCCAATTAAAAGAACAAGGTAAACTCAATCCACTACTGACTGACTGGGACTTGTCATTAACCAGTACCGTGTGGAGTGGTGTTATTGCAATGGCCCTATACCACACCACGGTATACGGTACTAACCAGATGATGGTTCAACGTACCCTAGCTGCTAAGAATATCGGCGATGCGAAAAAATCGTATCTTCTTATGGGATTCGTAGCCTTCTTTATCTACTTCTTCTTTATCGTATTAGGTGTGCTGTTCTACAGCTACTACCAAGGCAAAACCTTTGAAGATGAAAACACCATCATTTTACAATTCGCTGCCGACTACGGTATGCCGGGCTTGATGGGTATTATTGCAGCCGCTGTTATGGCCGCTTCTATGTCGAGTCTAGACTCCGCCTTTAACTCGCTATCAACCATAGCCACGCTTGATTTCTACAAGAAGTACTTTAAGAAAAACGAATCAGATGCTCACTATCTGAAAGCATCGCGTTACTTCACCGTATTTTGGGCGCTGATTATTATCTTCCCAGCCATTATGTACCACCTCCATAGCTCCGGCTCGATCTTAGAAGTACTGAGTCAAGTGGGGTCTTACTTTGTCGGTGCACAACTCGGTATGTTCGCCCTTGGCTTTTTCTCAAAACAAGCCACCGAAAACGGCTTATTGGTGGGGACAGGTGTTGGCTTTATTGTCGTTGCAGCAGTGGCACTTAGCACCGACATCGCATGGCCTTGGTACTGTCTAATCGGCGCAGCAACTAACGTCATTATTACAATTATCGCTAGCCGTTTAATCGACGGTAAGCAGACAGAAGTATCTGAATACACTGTCAAAGGCCAAATGGCTAAATTTGCACGCGAAGGCTTACCAGAAAAAGAAAATGGTTGGTATCGCATTCCGGGTAAAGTTGACCCGATTAACTACTGGTTATTCGCCTTCTTTATCGGCACCTTAATTTTCCTTGCATCACTGCAATACATTGTTTAACGGGGAACACTATGTCAATTATCAATAATTTTTATCAAGCATTACGCCACAACGGCGACGTAGCGCAATTCGCACAAAGTGATATGAAACTGCACGTTTCACATCCGTTAAATGACATCGAAGGTCTAGATAACGTCAAAACCGATTACTGGAGCGTATTAAGCCAATCATTACCAGATATCGAGCGTAAAGCCTTTATCGAATTTGATAGCGAATACCAAGGACAGCAATGGGTTGCTGCAACAGGTTACTTCACAGGTACTTTTAGCCAAAGCTTGTTGGATATCCCAGCAACGGGTAAATCGCTGTACCTGCGCTTTACTGAGTTGGTTCAATTAACTGACGGAAAGATTGCCGATTACTACATCATTCTAGATTTCTTAGATGTAATGAACCAAGCAGGCGTTAACCCGCTGCGTAAGAGCTTAGGTCACGACGGCTTAATCATGCCACCAACAACCATGGATGGCTTAGCACCGTTAGAACAAGACGCAAGTGAAGCTGATGTTACCGAAAAACTTGTCATGGATATGCTCGACGAACTTGGTCGTTTCGATGGTAAATCTCTCACGAGTATGAAACTAGAAGATTACTGGCACAGTGACTTCATGTGGTACGGCCCTGCAGGTGTTGGTACTACACGTGGTATCGACGGTTTCAGAAAACATCACCAAGGCCCATTCGTATTTAGCTTCCCTGATCGCGTGGTTGATCACAAGGCCACCATCATCAAGAAAGGTAACTATGTATCAACAGGCGGTTGGCCACACATGCACGGTTCACACCTAGTAGGCGGCTGGTTAGGCCTACCTCCATGTGGCAAAGAGCTAGAACTTCGCGTGATGGATATCTGGCGTCGCGAAGGTGACAAACTAAAAGAAAACTGGGTTGGCATCGACATTATTCACATGTGTAAGCAAATGGGCTTAGACGTGTTCGAAATGATGAAATTAGCTCACAACCTCTAATACCAATAACAAAGTACGCCGTGTTTTATTGCGGCGTCACAATAAAAAAACGGTAGCTTATGCAAACAGATAAAGTCACCCAGCTATATTGGCAGAACTTGCCGCAACTGCTCGAACCGAGTGGTGAAAAAGTACAGCAATTGAAAGGCTTCGACGACGAGTTTAACGATATCGTCGATTACATTATTCGCATTACCCATCGCATTTGGGAGCAAAAGAACGTCGGTCTTTGCCTCGATTACTATGGCAAAATCTGCCCAGTTCACACCCTAGGTAGCTACAGCGAAGAAGTAGAAACAGTGGTTTCTGCTACTTTGAAAACTATCGGTGCTTTTCCAGATCGTTCGTTAATTGGCGAAAACGTTGTATGGCGCGATCTTGGTGAAGAAGCTGGCTATTACTCGTCACATCGCATCACCAGCATCATGACCAACAAAGGCCCGTCAGAATTTGGCCCTGCGACAGGCAAAACTGGCCGTGTAACCACCATCGCCGATTGTGTGTGTTATGAAAATAAAATCGTGTACGAATGGCTAATGCGTGACAACAGTTTCTTAATTAAGCAACTGGGTATCGATTTATACGATGCCGCAAATCACTTTGCACAATTTACCGCACCACCAGAATTTTACGACTGGAAAGCCAAAGAGATTGCCCGCGTTAAAGCCGGACAAGCAACTGAACATCAATGGCCAACCGCAATCAACAGCGAGTGTGAAAAACTGGCGCAAGATTGGATAGCCACCTTCTTTAATCGCAAAGATTACGGCCCATTAAAAGACTTCTATCACCTCAATGCCAAAGCACAATGGCCGGGTGGCGTTGAAGCAACCGGATTACCGGGAATTCGCGGCGTATTTATTCAATGGTTAGCGCAATGTCCTGATGCCAAAGCAACTTGCGATCACATCGCCGTAACGCGTTTTGAAGATGTTGGCTACGACATTGCAATTCGCTGGTCAGTGGCAGGCACCTTTGCCGCCCGCAACGAGCAACTAGCACAATACTCAGGTCAAGATTTCTTTGTCTTAGGCTCAACTCATTTACGCGTTATCGACGGCAAGATTAGTGAAGAATGGACAGTTTTCGACGAGATCGCTGCCTACGCTAATCTCATTCGCGATTACAACAATCAACAAGGAGAGGACGCATGCTAACAACACTTGTTGATGCTTTTACCCAAGGCGACATCGCCGGATTGAAAGCGAAACTACTGCATTCAACTTGTTGGAATCAACACAACCACAAAGCCTATGGCGAAGACAAGCTGCAAGCTGTTGTCCTCGATTGGCTAAAATTAGCTGGTCAATGTGAAGTGATTAGCAGTGTTGAAATCAAAGATGGCCAACAACAGGTCATCAACTTAAGCCTGAAAACAGCCAACAGTGAACAGCCTATTAGCTACACACTATGGCTTGAAACGAATGGCGAAGTTATCAAGCGCGTCGATGCCATTGTCGATACAGCACAGTTAGCTATTGCGACAGCGCAATCGCCAAAAGCAATTGCCAAAGCGATTCCAACACCAGACGCTTTTGTATTACTCGATTACGATCAACAGGATCACCTACAAGACGAACTCGCCACGCCATCAATGTTAGCTGATATGCCATCAGCAATTGCTCAAGCAGCAGATACATGGTGGAGCATTTGGAGCAACGCACAACTTAGTGCGGTAAACGCTATTTACAACGATGACACTGACGTGCAGCTGGCGGGTTCTACGGGCTCTCAAAGCAACTCTGCAGTGTTTGAATCTGTATTAGGCCTCAATACCAAACTAACTCGCGTTTTCGCGCAAATTCAACAAGTTGCAGTAGCTGGCGAACAGGTTGCAGTTAAGTGGTATTTAGACGGTGATGAAAAAGGCAACCGCATTCGCATTCCGTTTATTAGTTTACTAACCATTAAAGACGGTAAGATCGCTCAAGACATTACCACCTGTGATGCAATTGCCCACAAAAAGCGTTTTACTAAATCTGATATTTTCAGCGAGTAAACAATGATAGACGCACATCATCATTTATGGGATCTCTCAAAAATTCACTACCCGTGGCTTGAAGCCAAGGGTAGTGAACGCTTTTTTGGTCAACCGGATCCTATTCGCAAAAACTATAGCCCTAACGATTATGCCTCCGATCACAATGGTGTCATCAAGCGCAGTGTCCATATCCAAGTGGGCTGTGTGCCAGAAGATAATGTGAAAGAAACAGAACTTATCGAAGACTATATCGCCAATGGCGCTCCTATTGCAGCGATAGTTCCGGCAGTCGATGTTACCGCGAAAGATCTTGCCCAACAGCTAACAGCGCAACAAGCGTTTAGCCATGTTAAAGGCGTGCGCCATATGATTGGTAAAAGCCCCGAAGAAAACCATCAATTACCGCCCTTTGTTGCCGAAAAATGGATACCCGGCTGGCAGCTCATTAGCGACCGTGAACTGACCTTCGATTTGCAACTCACCAGTGAACAATACGAAGATGTTTACACCGCATTGTGCCAAGTACCGCAGCTAAAATTTGTGATTTGTCATTTCGCATCACCTTGGGAACAAGATTACGCGGGATTCGCCAATTGGCGATATTGGATGGAAAAATTTGCCAATTTACCAAATTGCCATTTCAAACTGTCAGGCTTTTCGATGTTTACCCACAACTTTGATTTAGCCATGTTTATCAAATACAGCACAGCCGCTATCGAGATATTCGGCTATCAGCGCTGTATGCTTGGTTCAAACTTTCCAGTCGATAAACTACACATGGACTATCAAACATTAGTGAGTGCATGGCACAGTTTGCTGGAGAACTACACTAGCGAACAACAGCATTGGCTGAGTGAAAAGGCAGCACAGAGTTTTTATAACTTCTAATAACTAAAAACGATGGCTAAGCCATCGTTTTTTTATTGCTGCTCTAGCTATTACGCCAACTCAATAACAACTTCGATATTATCGCGCGTCGCATTTGAATATGGACACACTTGATGTGCTTTCTCAACCAATGATTGAGCAACATCACCATCAACATTAGGTAGTGACACAGTGAGTTTGACAGCAATAGCAAAACCTACTTCGATAGGGCCAATAGCTACTTCACCTGTAACAGCAACATCACTCCCTAGATTAACTTTTTCAGCCGCAGCAACGTGCTTAAGTGCACCAATGAAACATGCCGAATAGCCAGCCGCAAACATTTGCTCAGGGTTGGTTCCATCACCACCCGCACCGCCTAGCTCTTTAGGCGTAGACAGTTTAGTGTCTAAGTTGCCATCATCTGATTTTGCAACACCTTCACGACCGCCTGTTGCTGTTGCCACACCGGTATAAATAACTTGTTGTAACTTATGCATTGTATTCTCCAATCAATTTACTTTGTACGCAAACTAAATTACACAACGAACTAACCACTGTCAAATACTTTGCGCGCAAAGTTTATTTATTTTACATCTTGATGTCGTAATGCTTTGCATGCAAAATAGCCTTAAATCACCTTCGACGCCTCAACTATGTCAGATCATCTAAAACTCGAAAATCAGCTTTGTCATCGCTTTTATTTGTTATCAAATGCTTTCACTAGAGCCTATCGACCGCTATTAGACCAATTAGATATCACCTATCCGCAATACATAGTGCTAATGGCACTTTGGGAAAAAGACAATATCACGCTATCTAGCCTTACTGAAAAAACTGGAATCGACGCAGGAGCACTGACTCAAATCCTTAAGAAGCTTAGCAGCAAGTCATTACTCGCTATTGAAAAAAGTGACAGTGATAAGCGCGTAAAGTATGTGCAATTAACACCAAAAGGAAATGCCTTAAAATCTGATGCAGCGACTATTCCACCACAAATGTTTTGTAAATTTAACGATATGTCACCAACTGAAATCGATACTCTAATGCAGCTACTGGACAAGCTGAATTCATCATTACAAGCAGAAAGTTAAAAGCTATCAATTGTGAATAAATAGCGTATGCTAAGTTTCACTGGCTAATTTATTGAGAAATCATCATGTCGAAGCTTGTCGCACAAGTTACTGTCATCATCCTCCTACTATTAACACTATCAGGCTGTATTGCCGCAACAATAGTCTCCACGGCAGTAGATGTCACCACAACGGCTGTCGGTGCTGCCGTCGATGTTGTAGACGCTGTCACGCCGGATATTATCGACGATGATGAAGATGACGAAGACGAAGAAGACAAAAAGAAGGCCGATTAAATCGGCCTACATGAGATAATTTTCTAGAGAGTTCGCGACTATTTCGCCGTTTTTGCAGTAACCGCAAGCTTTTTAGTATGGGTTAGCAAGCTAGCATCACCCACCTTGCCGTGCCCCGGCACAACTCGCTCAATGGCGGGATAACGCTTAAGCACTTTATCAACCGAACTCGGCCAATCGGCAATTACTGCATCGCCGGTGTAGCCCAAATGTTTACTGCCCAAGCTTTTAACGAAACAGCCGCCAAATAACATCTTCTCTTTAGGTAACCACACCACTACGTTGTCTTTGGTGTGCCCTGCCCCCGGATAAAACACTTCCATCACACCATCGATTAACGTGAATTCACTATTAGTAATTTCGTGAGTTGATACTTGTTTGCTATCGAGCTTCAACAGCTTATTGGTTAGCGTTGTCGCATAAGTAGGAATCTTCAGTTCATTTAGCAAAGGTAAATCACCGCTGGCATCGTCGTGAAAATGTGTGACGGTAGCGCTTTTTACCGTCAGCTCTTTGGCATCAATCCACGCCAATAACTCTTTAGTGGCGTCAGTCGTCCACGGCGTGTCGATAAGATGCGCATCAGCACCGTTAACAACGACTAAGCCAGAGGCAGCAACCAAACCCCACGGCTTAACTTCTTTATAAGAAATGTGCTGATAAACATTGTCGCTTAACTGTTTAATCTTAATGTTTTTTGCTTGCTGTGGATTGACGCCTTGGCTATAGGCAAATACAAGGCTAGGAATGAGGAGTAAACCCAGTAGAACTGATTTCATGATAACTCTCGCGGCTATTTAATGTTGTTGGTTAAGTGAATAACTCTGCAATCAATATGCAGCGTTGAGAGTGTATGGTAGTTGGATGAATTGTGGCTAAACGACACCCCGGGAATATAGTGCCGAACTATAAGTAACTAGTTAGACATCATTACGCTTTTTATCCAGTCTCGATAACGAGAAACTTTCACTTGTTAGGCCTTCATATCATCGGGCTGCTTGACTACTAAATATGAACCATCTTCCGGAAAATCACTATCTTTCTTCTTTGGAATTCTGTCAAAAACTTGGCCAAATATATACTTAGACGACTGCCCTGACATAGGATTTATACCTTCAAATCGACCTATTAGGTCGATTGCAAATGTTACAAAACTATCAGTAGACCACTGAAGCGATATTGTTCGAGTATTCGAAACAGAGTATGCACTATAAGTTTTATTAAAGTGGTACCCACTACCCCGGTTGGGAGCTGTAGCCTTTACAGAGAACCCTTTTCCAACATAAATAGAATCAGAGGGTGTACCTTGAAAAACATCCATTCTTTTTCCGGCAATAATTAGGGGTTTCTTGGGCATATTTTCAACATCAGAGCTATCCTTCGGATTGTCGTAGTAGCTGATGTAGCCAATTAGATCAGGATCGATTTTCGAGTACATAACCAATCCACCGAAAAAACCATGAGGCAATGTGTCTACATTAAGCTTCTCTAGCGACGCAGCTTTGTTTATATTATTCTCGTCTAATTCAATAAATATAGCTCCACAAGAGAAATTCTTGGGTAGAAATTTTTTCATCGGAGTTAATTCATGCAATTTATCTATAACATCTTTAGATGTATTTGGCTTGAAGCTAGACTTTATCTCCAGTACACAAATAACGTATTGAGCAGGTATTGCTCTAGACTTACCCTGATCACTCTTATCACTATTTTCGTCGACCCATAAAATAGGGGACTCAAAGGAATCGTAAATAATTACGTCGAAGTGACCTAGATTATAAGGATCATTGATTTCAACAAAGTCCGGAATGATATATCCGGATGTCACAGAGTATTTTTTTGGTAGATAACTTTCCAGCCATTCTCGTATCGAAGCTTCAGCTACATTACCATGCTCAACCTTAACTTTTTTGGATCGTCCTTTTATTTTCGCTTGATTGAATTTTTGCAGTATCTCTAATCTATTTGTTGAGAATTCCTCCCAGCCAACCATTCCATATGTTTTATCTGACATCTAGATACTCTCTCCAAGCTTCATTTGTGCCTAACAGTTTAATACACGAAAAGTAGCACGATTAATGTTCATGCTATTTCACATTAAAAATTCACAATAGATGAAGTTTATAATATTTACAATGACTTAAATTAACTTTTAGGCATTAAGCGTGTTAAGCGCAAAATGACTTTGAGACCAAACAATAGTAATTCAGACACAAAAAAACCCGCTTTCGCGGGTTTTTAAAATCAACTGAAAATTCAGCTTAGAACGGGATATCGTCGTCCCAGCCTTCGTCCAAATCAGGGGCTTTAGCTTGTTGCTGTTGACCTTGCTGCTGGAAACCACCTTGTTGTGTTGGTGCAGGTGAAGCCGCTTGGTTGAAACCACCCTGTTGCTGTGCAGGTGCTTGCTGTTGGAAACCGCCTTGCTGCTGTGGAGCAGATTGTTGTGGCGCTTGGTTAAAGCCGCCTTGAGGAGCTGCTGCAGGCGCTTGCTGCTGGAAACCACCTTGTGGCTGACCGCCTTGTTGGAAACCGCCTGATTGACCTTGACCGCCACCTTGACGACCGCCAAGCATTTGCATTACGCCGTTGAAGCCTTGAACAACAACTTCAGTAGTGTAGCGATCTTGACCATTTTGATCTTGCCATTTACGTGTTTGTAATTGACCTTCGATGTAAACCTGTGAACCTTTGCGTAAGTACTCACCTGCAACTTCAGCTAACTTGCCAAAAATTGCGATGCGGTGCCACTCAGTTTTTTCCTTTTGCTCACCGGTGTTTTTGTCACGCCATGAGTCAGAGGTCGCCACAGTAATATTGGCAACTGCACCACCGCTTGGCATGTAGCGGATCTCAGGATCTTGCCCTAAATTACCCACTATAATTACTTTATTCACGCCTCTGCTGGCCATGCTGTTCTCCTAAAATTTGATCAATATTTTTACTGGAGCGAAAGAGTATCACAGCACCAGATAATTACAATTTATTATGCGTGCAGTATGTCACGTGCATTGGCTAAATTAAAGCGCTTTGCATCCACCTTTAAATAGGCGGCTTTATCGTCAACAATCACCACCGCTTCCTCGACGCCAGACAGCTCTAACAGCTTATCCACCATGCTTTGCGCCGATTCTTGGTCAGCGGCGTTAGCGTCTAAAGTATAGGTTTTTAATACTCGTGGATTCACCATTCCAGCGCTGTATACCCACCAGCCCAACACCAAAATTGTCGATGATGCGAACACGCCAATTAGCCCGAAATATTCATAGCAAACACCGCCTAAAATACCGCCCCAGAAGGCGCCGAAAAACTGGCTCGATGAATAAATTCCCATCGCCGTTCCCTTTTGTCCCGACGGCGCAAATTTTGCGATAAGTGATGGCAATGATGCTTCTAAATAATTAAAGGCCGTGAAGAATAAAACCACCGCTACAAACAAACCGATAAATGAGTGTTGCAGTAGATAAATTAGTACTAACGCGCCCGCTAACATCAGCAACGATAAACGATACATCTGCTTCATCGACTCTCGCTTAGCGCCGATAATAATCAGCGGCACCATCAAGAAAAACGACAGCATTAAGGTCGGAAAATACAGTTGCCAATGATCGTGACTGACAAAGTCTAACTCAAGCAGCATTAGCGGTAATACCACAAATACTGATGTTAGCACCAAATGCAGTACGAAAATCCCCACATCGAGACGCAGTAACTGACCGTCTTTTAGCATGTCTTTAATCAGCTCTGGCGCGGCACGCGTATCGCCTTTCGGCGCTTTAGTCACGGCATTAGGTACGATGAATAGCACCACCAGCATACCCAGTAGCGACAAACCACTGGTCAGTTTAAACAGACCAGAAAGACCAATGCTTTCA
Source organism: Psychrobium sp. MM17-31 (assembly GCF_022347785.1). Lineage (NCBI taxonomy): Bacteria > Pseudomonadati > Pseudomonadota > Gammaproteobacteria > Alteromonadales > Shewanellaceae > Psychrobium > Psychrobium sp. MM17-31. Next base: position 80,743 of record NZ_JAKRGA010000007.1, on the reverse strand, counting down.
ACTAATAAGGGGCCAACAATCAAGGACACCGCGAATGACAAGCCTATACACATACCGATAACTGCCATGACCTTAGGACGCTGATCATCACGAGTTACATCCGCTGCTAGCGCTAAAATAGTACTGGCGATAGCCCCCATGCCTTGAATAGCCCGGCCAATCGTCACACCAAGCACAGAATCGGAATAAGCCGCGACTAAAGAACCGATACAGAATATCACCAGACCAATGAGAATAATGAGTTTGCGACCGTAGCGATCGGAAAGCATGCCGAATGGAATTTGTAAGCAGGCTTGAGTTAAACCATAAGCACCGATTGCGATGCCGACCCACAGAGGTGAATATCCTTCTAAATCTTGTCCGAAAATGGCGAATACTGGCATGATCATAAAAAGGCCCAGCATTCGTAAACCAAATACTAAGGCGAGGGAAATTGCCGCACGCTTTTCAATAGAATTTAAACCGCTCATTGCTCGCGCTGTTGTCTCACTTACAAAAAACGCGATTGTAGCATGAAATAATTTAGGGTGTTTGATCCAAATCCAGCTTCGCTAATATAGATCGAAATGCAAACGGCATTCTTGTTTAAATCGCAAATAATCTTGCTTTAATAGCAATCGAAGCGCTTCTTTCACTGACTCGCCCATGCCTGCTTTATTGCCACACACGAAAATGTGTGCGCCTTTATCATAAAGCCAATGCTGGATTTGGGTGCCCTGCGAACTGATCACATCGTTAACATAGCGCGGCTTGCCATAAGACAGCCATTGAGCATCACGGGAAAATGCGTAATCCATGCGGCTTAAGAAGCCATCTTCTAAATAACGGTCTAGGTCGTCGTTAAAGTAGTTATCGTGACTAGAATATTGCTCACCAAAAATTAGCCAATTTTCGGTGATATTACTTTGCTGACGTTGGGCGAGAAAACTCATAAAGGGCGCGATCCCGGTGCCAGCGCCAATCATAATGATAGGTGCGTTGTCGCTCGGCAATCTAAAGCTGTCATGAGGACGAATCGCCACATCATACTCGCTATTCACTTGTGCATTACACAACAATGACGAGCAATAGCCATCGCTGCCATCATCTTTCTTAAGGTGACGTACCAACAAGCGAACCGTGCTGTCGTTTGGCGCGCTGGCAATTGAGTAAACCCGTGGTCGCAATTGGCTTAATTTATCCACCAGCGCCTGTGCACTATTGGCGACTTGATTGGTCCATTCCAACTGCGTAAGCGCATGGTTCAGTGCACACGCTTGGCCGTTAAAGCGAACGATGGTTTGCGGATCTAAGCCATATTCCAATAATCGGTCGTCGATAAGCGTTATTGGTGTCGGAGTTAAGATTTCTAATAAATCCCCTGCTTGATATTGCGCGCCATCGAGCTCAATTGAAATGGCGTGAGCAGGTCGTTGCGGCTGTTGTGAATTAAGACAGGTATTTTCTACCATTACGCCCCGTTGCCACGTTTTATTGAGACTTTGAGATTGCCAACCAAACTCTTCACAGATGGCATTCCACCAGCTAGCAACAACTGAACTGTCGGCGCAATCAACTTCTTCGACGGCCCGTAAAGCGCGTGCCCCTTTGTTATTTAACAAATGCGCCATGCGATGGCCAAAGGCACAAAATTGTGGATAGGCGCGATCGCCTAACGCCAATACGGCATAGCGCAAGTGCGATAATGATGTTTTACTCTGCGATAACTGAGCCGGAAAATCTAACGCCTTTTCAGGCGCCTCGCCATCGCCATAGGTTGCTGCCACCACTAACAAGCGTTGGTATTCTCGCAAACAATCTACTGACACATCAGAAAATGCACGAACATCAGCTTGTTTATGAACAGACTTAGCCATGTTCAACGCAATACTTTTAGCTGTACCACTTTGACTGGCATAGGCAATTAAAGTTTGGCTTTTCGGGGCTAATGCCAGCTGTTTACGCAGCGCCTTTAATCGATAAAACGCCGCTGTGCTAGCCAATAAGATAAGAGCTAACAAACCAACATATTGCCCAGTAATTTCAGAGGGTAATGCGGGTAATGACAATGCCAAAACAGCAATACAACCACCAATAACAATCAGCATGGTGCTAGTGAACAAACGTTTGGCTAACATCGCTACACACAAAGCGATAATGACAAAAAGATTTAACTTCCACAGGCCCATCAAAGCTATCAAAGCACTCGAATCGCGCGTCGAAAAGGTCATTAACAATGCGTTGTCTGATGATTTGAGTGAAATCACCACCTGCGAAAATTCTGTTAGTCTTTCAGTCGTCAGATACAACGGCGTTGCGAATTCAAACCACATGCCCCACATCAATAAAGCGATAGCGCCTACGAGTAAAACGTTACTCAATAATGCCCAGCGCAAACAACTAATTAGTTGGGCAGACAGAGAAAAACGGCGAAGAAATTGTTTATTGATGGTCGACATAAGGCTTGTGAGTTTTCTCGCATAACAACGAGAACGCTAAATGTAAATGGAAACTATTCTCATATGGTATTGCAATCTAACCGAGAAGACTAGTATTATATCGCCTCATTTTTTAAGCGGTACCACTTTCGACATCGGCATGTTCAAGTCTTTTAATCAGCAATCAGTCAACGCTTTAATGCGTGACATTCACATTTTTAGCGCCATGTTGGTGTTATTGCTGATGCTGTTTTTCGCCGTATCTGGATTTTTCTTAGCCCATCCGAATTTAAGTGGTAACAATACGCCAAGCACTAAACAGGAATTTGTAGGCCCAACGTGGCTGCAGCAATCCGAGCAATGGCCAGAGCAATACGCCAAGCACGGTTTAAAACTAATGTTGTGGCTTGATGATCAACACGGCATTCGCGGTGTCGACTTTGAGTTTGAATGGGACGAATTCGAAAACCTCCTCATCATTAGCCTGCAAGGCCCAGGTGGCAATACCATCGTCGAGTACTTTATCGCGGACAATCAAATTGCCGTTGAGCACAGCGAATTTAGCTTTTTGGACATGCTCAACAACGTTCATCGCGCCAAACACACCAGCACCTTGTGGCAATACTTATCCGATGCCAGCGCAATAATCATGGTGCTGTTTTGTTTAACAGGTCTATGGCTAGCACTTATTCACAAAAACACTCGCCGAGCTAGCAGCCAATGGTTTGCAGCAGGCTCGGCGGTATTTGTCATTACAGTTTATTTAATGCACTAACACTCTTTATCTTTTAACCGAGGAACTTATGAAAAAACTCATCGCGACAATTGCACTGCTCATTAGCAGTGTTGCGGCATTTTCCGCGCAAGCCACTAGCTTAAATGTCGATTTTTCGCTGCCAAAGATCGACGATAAAAACTATCGAAAACCTTATGTTGCCATTTGGGCAGAGCCAAAGGGTGAAAGCGAAAACTTATTACTTTGGCATTTTAAAAAGCACAAAGGGAAGAAAGATAAGTGGTTACCAGATATTCGTCGTTGGTGGCGTAAAGAAGGTCGCTACAGCGATGGCAAATTCGATGGTATTACTGGCGCAACAAAAGGCGCGGGCCAATACAACGTTGATTTAGACATTGCGCATTTACCGAAGAAATTCACCTTGTTTATCGAAGTAATACGTGAAAAAGGCGGCCGTTCAATCGTGCGCCAAAAAATCGATTTAAACAGCGATAAAAAACAATTCAAGCTAGCCGCTAGCGAAGAATTAGGTGAAGTGACTATCAAAGTAAAATAGTCCCAAAAGCCTTTTTGATTGTGCAGTTAATTACTATGCATAAGTTTTACTGCACAATCACAAATTTTATTCCGATCAGAATCAATACCAAACCGCCGATAAACTCCGCTTTATTCTCAAGCCATACGCCGCTTTTCATGCCAATAGAAACACCTGCAATACTCAATAACCATGTCGTAATACCAATAATGCCGCAAGCAACAAAAGGATTAATGGCAAGTAAATTAAGGGAAAATCCAGCTGCCATAGCATCGATACTGGTAGCTATCGCCAACATCATCAAAATGCGATGGGTAATCTTAGCAATGGCTTCCTCAACGCCATCATCGAAGGCTTCGAATATCATCTTGCCACCGATAAGCAGCAATAAACCAAAGGCAACCCAAGGTGTGTAATCGCCAATCCAGCCGAGTAGCGACAAACCACCTAAATAACCAATAACTGGCATTAGCCCCTGAAAAACGCCGAAATACAAACCGATAGTAATACCCAAATCTTTTGAATCTCGTCCGTGTTTTGCGCCAAGGCCGACAGCTACTGCAAACGCATCCATACTTAGTGCCAGCGCTAAAATAACAACTTCAATCATTTGACGATATACATGCCTTCGCTATGGGGACGTGATAACTTAAATCCGAATTTTTCATACAGCTGCGGCACATCAGCCATCAAGGTGATGTAGGCCAATGGCTCTGCCGTTTCATCGAGATAGTCCATAATAGCTTGCATGATTTGACTGCCCAATCCCTGCCCCTGATGCTCGGGATCCACAGCAACATCAACAATATCAAAATTAAGTGCACCATCACCGACAACGCGCCCCATCCCAACAACACGACCTTCAAAAGTAATCACAGCGCCAAACAAAGAATTAGGCAGCGCTTTTTCCGCGCCTTGACGACTGCGCGGTGATAATCCCGAAATATCGCGCAGGCGCAAAAAGTCATCAACACTCGCTACTTGTTTTATTAATTGATACATCGCTTTCTCTTTTGGGCTAGGTCTGTGTATTATCTTCCAATAGCGATTAAGTGCAAATTTTTCGAGGCTCCCATGCTGCAACTCACTGACAACACTTTACTTAAAACTCACTCATACATCGATGGCCAATGGCATACGAGTGGCTCCACGCTAGCCGTTATCAATCCAGCAACGGGTGAAACCTTACAGCAAGTGTCCAATGCTTCAGCAGAAGATGCCGAAAAAGCCGTGAATGCAGCACATAACGCTTTTCAGAGCTGGGCGGCTACACCCGCCAATCAACGCAGTAAGCTGTTGCGTAAGTGGTTTGAATTAATGATGGCGCACCAAGAAGATTTGGCAAAAATTCTTACGTTAGAGCAAGGTAAGCCATTAGCCGAAGCGAGCGGTGAAATCGCCTATGGCGCATCGTTTTTAGAATGGTTTAGTGAAGAAGCTAAGCGCGTGTGTGGCGATACTATGCCAATGCCATCATCAGACAAGCGCATGCTAGTGATCAAACAACCCGTTGGTATGGTTGCCGCGATTACGCCGTGGAACTTCCCCAATGCGATGATTGCCCGTAAAGCAGCAGCGGCCTTAGCTGCAGGTTGCAGTTTTGTCGTGCGCCCCGATGCACAAACGCCATTATCAGCCCTTGCCATGGCAGAATTGGCGCACCGCGCTGGCATTCCAGCAGGTGTGTTTAATGTGGTAGTCGGCGACGATGCCGATAGCATTGGTAAAGTATTAACCCAGCATCCCAAGGTCGCTAAATTTACCTTCACTGGCTCAACGCGTGTTGGCAAATTACTCACCGCCCAATGTGCTTCAACTGTAAAAAAAGTGTCGATGGAACTAGGCGGCAATGCGCCGTTTATCGTATTTGAAGATGCGGATATCGACGCAGCAGTAGCCGGACTAATGGCATCAAAATATCGCAATGGCGGCCAAACCTGCGTTAGTGCTAATCGCATTTTAGTTCACAGCAGCATCGAGCAACTCTTTATAGAAAAACTCACTGTGGCCGTGCAACAACTCAAACTAGGTAGCGGCTTAGAGAAAGGCGTAACCATGGGCCCGATGATCAACTCTCGCGCTGTAGCCAATATTCGTCACTTAGTTGATGAGTCAATCACTATGGGCGCTAGCAAAGTAATTGATGTCAATGACGAATCCCTTAGCGATAATTTTTTAGCGCCAATCATTTTAGGAAATGTGACTAACGACATGCCAATAGCGCGCAACGAAATATTTGGTCCTATTTGCCCGATTATTACGTTCGACACCGAAGATGAGGCCATTAGCATCGCCAATGATACCGAATTCGGACTAGCCGCCTATTTTTATGCCAGAGACATCGGCCGAGTGTGGCGGGTAAGTGAAGCTTTACAATTTGGCATGGTTGGCATCAACGAAGGTGCAATCTCCAACGCCGCAGCACCTTTTGGCGGTGTAAAACAATCGGGCAACGGCCGAGAAGGCTCACAATATGGCTTGGATGATTACTTAGAAATTAAGTATCTGTGCATGGGTGGTATTTAAAACCACCACAGCCAATACCGAGATATTGGCTGTGGTGAATTCTATAACTGACGATGTTCTTTAGTTAAACCAATAAACAAACTTACACACATCAACAGCAATACAATAGTAAAGGGCAAACCAACCGAAATAGCCGCTGCCTGTAATGCCCCTAGTGCATCAGCGCCGCCACCAAACAGTAATGCCGCAGCGATAACGCCTTCTAACACAGCCCAAAATACGCGCTGCACGACAGGTACATCAACTTTACCACCAGCCGTGATGCTGTCGATAACTAAAGAGCCAGAGTCAGAAGAAGTAATAAAAAACACCAGCACTAAAACTACCGCCAAGAATGATGTTACAGAGCTTAATGGCAGATTCTCTAACATTTGAAACAGTGCAAGTGAACTGTCAGTAATTCCCCCCGCGAGTTGGCCGACACCATTTTTCACCTGCTCTAGCCCGACACCGCCAAAGGTAGCCATCCAGATACTGGTAATGATTGTTGGTACCAGTAACACAGCCACCATAAATTCACGCACCGTGCGGCCACGTGAAATACGCGCTATAAACATCCCCACAAAAGGCGACCATGAAATCCACCACGCCCAGTAAAATACTGTCCAACCGTGATAAAAGGTTTCGTCATCACGGCCAATCCAATTACTCAGCGGAATAATATTTTCAATATACGACAACCAAATGGTGCCAATACCATTGATAATTACCGACGTTGATCCCGCGATCATTACAAAGATCATCAAGGCGACGGCAAGCGACATATTGATGTTACTTAACACCTTAACGCCGCCATCAAGGCCGCGCATTAACGACACAATAGCAACGCCAGTCACCCCAATAATAATGATGATTTGTGTTGTGATGGTATTTGGAATATCGAATAGAAAATTAAGGCCGCCAGCAGCTTGCTGGGCGCCAAAACCAAGAGAGGTCGCCAAGCCAAAAATTGTTGCTAATACCGCAAGAACATCGATGATATGGCCAGCAACGCCCCATGTTTTCTCACCTAGTAAAGGATAAAACGTCGAACGAATAGTCAGTGGCATATTACAGTTGAACGCAAAATATGCCAGTGATAAACCGACAACAGCGTAGATTGCCCATGGGTGTAATCCCCAATGAAACATCGTTGCTCCGAGCGCCATATCAGCGGCTTCGGTAGTTCTATCGGCAATATTAAGCGGCGTACCAAACCAATTGGTAAAATAACCAATGGGCTCTGCGACGCTCCAAAACATTAAACCAATCCCCATGCCTGCTGCGAACAACATCGCAAACCAAGAGACGTTACTAAAATCAGGCTTAGCATCTGCGCCCCCTAAGCGTATTTTGCCCAATGGCAAGGCGATTAGCGCTAAGCACACCACGACAAATACATTGCCAGCCACCATAAACAACCAGTCAAAATTGTTAATGGACCATGCTTTTGTCGCGTCAAATACTTGCTTAGCGTCGGTAGGAAAAATTAAGGTCGCAATGACAAACAATATGGTCAGTAATGCAGAGAAGAAAAAGACCGGATTGTGCAAATCCAATCCCATAACATCGACATTGTTTTCGCCAAGTTGATGCTCTGTTTCGTATGTAGGGCTATCAACCTCAGGTGAATTATTCATAGTCATTTCCTAAAAGTAGTAGCCAATATTAATATTTAGACGAGAATGCCAACCGACATCACCGTTATCAACACCAACGCCCGAACCACCAGCAAACCACATATTTTTGCCTGCGATCCAATCGATATAGGTGTAAATGCCTCCTTTGGTCAAAGAACATCCTGTCACGTTTTGAATAGAGTCGGCTAAGCCACTGCGATTAGCCGCAGCCAAGTAAGAATGATCGTTATAACAAGTCACCGTATCGACAAATTCGTTTTTAATGGTGAAGGTTTTAGCGATATTTAAGCTCAGCATTTGAGCTTGTGATGCAATATCAAATGGATATTCAAATGCCGCAAGGGCAATGCGGTTATCTTGCGTGCCTAGTGTGTCTTTAGCTTCGAAACGATAGTGAATATATTGCGCTTGAACATTCCAATCGTTATCGAAGTAGCCGTTAAAGTGCATACCAAATGCCCAGCGTTCGCCACTGTCCAAACTGGTGGTATTGGTAAAACGTCCTATTTCAGCAGATGTACCAATGGTGTGTTTACCCCATTGATATTGAACGCGAGCATTTAGCTGGCCATCTTCCTTATTACTACGTTCATTGTCATAGCTCGATGCAATATCAAACGAATAACGCCCCCAACGGCTATTGGCATCGTACTCACTATTAAAAAAATACGCTGCATCGAAAGTCCAGTCGCCGCTCGTTTTGCGCCACTTGATGCCAGTGTCATAATCATCTTCAAAGCCAAGATAATAAGCGCCGCTAAACCAAAAACTGTGAAAGCCGTAAGGATCAATGCCAAATGGTACCTGAGTCACCCCAACGCTAATAACGTTTTTGTTGTCGAATTTATAGCCGACTTCACCATGATGAATTGCTTCAAAACCTTGATACCAACGAAACTGTGCATCTAAAAACCAGTTGCCCTGTGTGGCATCGACATCGAGTCTAAATAATTCGAAGTCAAAGCTTCCGTTGGAGTCATTACCATAGTCTTTCCATGCATAATTCAATCTTACCGCGCCAGATACTTTTACATCAGTTTCTGCTGTCCCCGCCTGTGTGTAGAAACTGCTTATGAATAAAACGGGAATAACTGCGCAATAAAGAAAAATTTTCAGCACAAAAAGCTCCAAATTGTTAAATGTATATTCATCATACGCTGTTTGCTTAAGATTTATCGGAAAGTTATCGAAAACCTGAGAATTAATGCACACAAACACCAATTGCGCACGCAAATGATAATTGTTACTATTACGATAAATTCATTTGAGTCACTTGCTGTATATGATCCGCTTTTTCCAACGTCCATCATTAGTATTCGCCCTGCTATTTGCTAGCAGCGCTATTGCGAATAACACCTCGCCTACACAGCGTGCTGACGCCTTGATGGAACAATGGATCCAGTTGGAAAAACAAAATACACAATTAAAAAGTCAGTGGCAGGAAAACAAACAACTATTGGAACAGCGCATTAGCTTGCTACAGCGCGAGAAAAAACAGCTGCAAGCATTAGACAAAGATCATCACAAGCAAGTCGATGAAGTGAGCGCACAGCGACAAAAGCTAATTACCTTACAAACATCGATGGAATCGACGCAACAGGATTTAACACGATGGTTAGATCGCGAATTTTCGCAGATCAATAATGTGCTACCACAGCTGCCACCACCACTGGCTAATACATGGCAACTAGCGCTGACTGAACTCGATACTAAAAATCCCTCAAACCGTTTAGAAACCTTACTCAGTCTCTATCAAAGCTTTGATGAATTTAATAAGCGCATTAGCACTAACCAAGCCACCATTATCGATGCTCAAGGAAACGAAAAAGTCGTTAAGCAACTTTATCTTGGTGTCGCTCGCGGCTGGTACCTAACCTTAGATAGCGCAACAGCAGTGGCAGGCATGCCAACAGCACAAGGCTGGCAATGGCAGCACGAATCGCCATTATCACCAACTCAAATCAACGCTGCGCTAGCAATGATTGCACATAAAAAAGAAGCGGCACTCATTAAGCTGCCAATGCGTTTAGGTGCGAATAACGCATCGCTCGCTGGAGAACAATAAGATGATTAAGTCAATCTCCACTGTTATCGCCTTGCTATCTTTCATCTGTGCAATGTTGTTTGCGACACCAAGTTACGGCGCGACAGCATCGCTAATTAGCGATATTAAAAAGGCGCAACAACGATTAAACGCAACACAAGCAAACATTAGCAAACAAAGCGCTGCGTTAAACAAAAAGACTCAACAAACTAGCCAGCAAGTCGCTGACTTACGCCGTGCCACCAGCAATGCAAGAAGATTGTTCGACGAGCAAACGTTAAGCCTTAACAGCTTAAAAAAGCGTTTAGATTCATGGCAACAACAAGATACTTATCAGCGCAATTTATTGGCGCGCTTTTATCAGCAACAATCGCTAACGCCTCACGACGATAATATCACCGCGCCAAAAAACCTAGCGCAGTTGAGTAACACCTTTGCCAGTTTCAGAAGCCAATTAACGCCGACATGGCAAACCCAAAAGGTCGTTGCTCAAGATGGCGTGATTAACCCGCTAAGTACGCTGAAAATAGGGCCTGTTACTTGGTATCTCGATGAAAGCAAACAGCAGGCAGGTTTTGCCATCGACCAACAGCCATTTATGCAACAAGGACTGACGCTAGCCGATGATGATTACTCGGCACTTCATACATTAAAAGCGGGAGAAATAGCCGAGATAAGCTTTGATCCAACACTCACCCGAGCGTTAAAAATTGCCCAAGCGCAGGAGTCTGTAGCCGATCACGTGGAAAAAGGCGGCGTGTGGGTGATTCCAATTATCGCCTTTGGCGTATTCGCACTGCTGATCTCCATCGCCAAAGCCGTCCAGCTCATGCGTTTACCAGCCATTATGCCAGCGCTTGCTGAGCGCCTAAATAACATCGCCAGCGATGATCAAACTGGCCTTGATAAATTCACTCAGCAAACCAAAGGCATGCAGCGAGAGCTTATCGAGATAGCGCTAAACACCGAACAGGGACAAAGCCGCGACGACAAGCTTTTCGCCGCCCTGCTGCGCCAAAAACACAAATTAGAATACTGGCTCGGCGCCGTTGCTATAACCGCAGCAGTTTCACCCTTATTAGGTTTATTAGGCACAGTTAGCGGCATGATCGAAACATTTAAGCTGATGACACTCTTTGGTGCTGGCGATGCATCAGCCGTATCAGGCGGTATTTCAGAAGCGCTTGTAACCACTGAATTAGGGCTAGTCGTCGCGATTCCAGCGCTGCTCATGCATGCCCTGTTATCACGCAAAGTTAAAACCTATTACGGCTTATTAGAAGATTGCGGTATCGGCCTTAGCCAAGCGCAAGCCTCACAACCTTTAAAGCAGGCGGCATAAATGACTATTCAAACCTTTGACAGTGCGATTGTGTGGGCAATTCTCGGCCTTGGATTCTTCGTTTATTACCAGATTATTTTCTTTATTGTCCGTGCCAAATCAGGCCTTTATGAAAACTCTCATCAAACGTGGAGTGAAACCATTGCCATTGCTGTCGGCGCACTGCCATTGCTAGGTTTACTCGGTACCATCATGGGGTTATTAGATGCCTTTACCGCAATGTCGGTTGGCGAAGGATTAAATGAAAGTAGTGTCCTAACTCAAGGCATCGCCAGCGCGTTATGGACTACCCAACTCGGTTTAGTGATGGCAGTACCGGCTTGGCTGCTACTAAGTTACTACAAAAAACTGCAAACGCTTGAGGAGCTAAGCCATGCGGGCTAGCTTGCAACAACGCCTTGAGCAGCAGCAACAAGGCATCGACTTGTCGCCTTTGCTCGATGTCGTGTTCATTTTGCTTATTTTCTTCATTGTCACAACGGTTTTTGTCAAAGAAACTGGGGTTGAAGTCGATAAACCGCAAGCGCTATCGACGCAAAAACTCGAACGCAATGTCATTATGCTAGCCATCACCAATGGCGGTGATGTGATGTATGATGGCAATAACGTTGGTGTTGCTGGCGTGCGAAACACCGTAAAGGGCTTGATTGGTGAGCGCTCGCGCCCTGTGGTCATTCAGGCTGACAAGTTAGTCACAACAGAGTTGTTAGTACAAGTAATTGATGAAGCTAAACTCGCCGGCGCGGCTAGTGTCAATTTGGCGACATTGCGCTAGTACGTGATGAAATAGTACGTTATGAAAATTAAGCGCCATCACTTCGTTACTTTAATTCTCACCGCTGGCACTATGGCGCTGGCATTAGCACTGCTTTTTCTCAACCAGTGGTTCGCTAAACGAGTCGAACCGCAAGTAGATGTCCGAAAAATTGAAGTGGCAACTTTACCGCCACCTCCGCCACCGCCACCAGCACAGCAGCAGGAAGTGCAAGATACCCGCTTAACGCTGAGTCTCGAAGGCGATGGCGCAGCGATAGAAGTTGCACCGCTAACCATTGAAAAACCGAAACTGACTTTAAAGCAGCCGCCAATTAAGATGAATATGGCGGTGGATTTTAGTAATGCCCTAACCATAGATTGGCAAGGTTTTGGCCTCGATCAATTAGACAGCATTCCGCGTTTACTCACGCGCATCAAAACACAATATCCAGCCCAGTTACTGCGCCAAGGGATCACTCGCACAACCGTTAAACTCGATGTCTATATCAATGAAACGGGAAAAATTAAGCTTATTGGCGCGAGCGGCCAACATCACAATGCCTTAAAAAACGCGATAACGACGCTCGTTAAACGCTCGCGTTTTTCGCCTCCTCAAAAGAATGGCCAAAGCGTGGCTGCGCGCTTCATATGGCCAGTGGAATTTAGTAAATAATGAAACTTTTTATCTCAGCTTGTTACCTATTTACCATCATTGCCTTTGGCTGTGTTGCACAGCAATCCCATGCCATCAATGTTGAGTTGCCAACACCAAGATTTCATTTTGAGTTATCAAACATCGATACAGGCGAGCCAAACACCAAATTGGCCCCCGACGAATATGAGTTATCCCTCAAGTTAAAGCCGCTGTTAGACAATAAAGATTATTTAGCGGCAATTGACGTGTTAACAGCAAATACCAATCCACAAAAAAGTACTGGCCTATTGCTGATCGAAGGACAAATTTATCTTGCAGCTAAAAAATCACAGCTCGCCGAACAAGCCTTGTTAGCTGTAGCTAAAAAAGCACCAGAAATTGTTCGCGTCCACAAGACACTCGCCGCACTGTACCTTGGGCAAAAACGCATCAAGCAAGCACAAACACATTTGATCAAAGCCATTGAGTTAGGCGTGCAAGATCCACAGTTTTTTGGACAACTAGCCTATATCAATCTAAACCAAAACGAACCATGGTCAGCCATTGCTGGTTATCAGCAAGCACTACTGCTAGAGCCACACAATGCACAGTGGCGCCACGGTTTACTTTTTGCACTGCAACAAGCAGGAAATAATCAGGCAGCACTTAACATGGTTGATGAACTACTCTCCCGTGAACCGAAAAACAAAGATCTCTGGCTGCAACGAGCGCAAATAAACCTCGCCCTTGAGCAATCGGAAAAAGCCTTAACCAGCATGGAAATGGCACTGCGACTCGGTGAAAAAAGCGCGAGTAATTTATTAAGCACGGCACAGCTTCACCTGACATCTGGCAGCAAACCACGCGCCGCCGATCTGCTAATTAATATTGGTAACCAGGGCGCTTCACAATTCAATCAAATATACAGCGCCGTCAATTGGCTAATTAACGAAGATGAACTTAAGCAAGCAAACCGTGTACTCAGTGGTATAAAGGGTGTTAACAAATTACCCAAACCACAACAAAGCCAATACTACGCCGCCCTTGGTTCTGTGTCTCATCACAGTGATATCAAGCGCGCCGTAAAACATTATCAGCGCGCTCTTAAACTCGATCCCAATAGCGCTAGCGTATTGCTGAAACTAGCGGAATATTATCAAGGAGTTGAGCAATACAGCCGCGCCGAACTCTACTATCAGCGCGCGCAAGTATTTAAACAAACCATTAAACCCGCCCTTGCAGGCCTCGCTCAAATTGCCCTGAATCAAGCGCAATATGACAAAGCATTGGCTTATTTACAAAAGCTAAAACCGCTAAGTAGCAATCCGTTAAATATCGATAAAAACATTGCCATTCTCAAGCGAATGCAGACACAACAAGCGCAATAAAAATTCTGGTAACTAGCGATGCTGATTTTGGATACAACGAATGTTGATGATTGACAAACAAAGAAAATTCTTTGCATACTCATTGCATGACTCAGTTTATTTTTATCCTTTCAATCAGCAAATGGTACAACCTAGACTTTAGGTTGGCGCACTCCTTATTTCTATTTAACTAACTCCCTCTTGTTATCCAATAATTTTCCTTAATCGAGTCTTCTCGACTCTCTATTATGCAAGAGAACAAATTTATGAAACGCATTCCAGAGCCTTTTCGCATCAAGATGGTTGAGCCCATCAAGATGACTACCGAAGCCGACCGTATCGCGGCATTATCAGAGGCTGGCAACAACCCATTTTTACTCAAAAGTGAAGATGTATATATCGACTTGCTTACCGACTCTGGCACTGGCGCCATGAGCGCCAATCAATGGGCGGCTTTAATGGTGGGCGATGAGGCCTATGCAGGTAGCCGAAGTTTCGTCAAATTAGAGAAAAGCGTGCAAACACTATTTCGCTATCAACACGTAATCCCCGTTCACCAAGGGCGCGGCGCCGAACAAATTTTGTTTCCTAACATGGTGAAACACAAAGGGGCAGAAAGCCCAGTTTTTATCTCCAATTATCATTTCGACACCACTGCTGCCCACGTCGAACTAGCAGGCGCCAAGGCAATTAATGTGTTAACGCCTGAAGCCTTAGATACGACTAAGTGGCATGATTTTAAGGGAAATTTCGATCTCACCGCCCTTGAGAAGACCATTAGCGATCATGGCGCCAACAATGTGGTAGGCATTATCGTCACCATCACCTGTAACTCAGCAGGCGGCCAACCGGTGTCTTTAGAAAACATTCGCGCAGTGCGAGAAATTGCCAACAAACACGGCATTACCATGGTAATCGATTCTGCTAGGTTCGCCGAAAATGCGTATTTTATTAAACAACGTGAAGACAACTGCCGTGATATTGCCATAGGCGATATTATTCGCAGCATGTTCGACTGCGCCGATATCTTTACCATGTCAGCGAAAAAAGATCCCATGGTTAACATGGGGGGCTTGTGTTGTTTTAAAGACGATTCATTGTTGTCGTTATTTCGCGATGTGCAGATTAGCTGTGTACCTATGGAAGGTTTTATCACTTACGGCGGACTTAACGGTCGTGACATGGAAGCGCTCAATGTCGGCTTATGGGAATGTGCCGATGAAGACTATCTAGAATATCGCATCGGCCAAGTGGCCTATTTAGGCGAGTTGTTGCGTGAAGCAGGGATTCCTATTCAATACCCCACTGGCGGCCACGCGGTATTTGTCGATGCGGGAAAGATGCTACCGCATATTCCAGCACATCAATTTCCCGCGCATGCCCTAGCCAACCACTTATACATCGAAGGCGGTATTCGCGGCGTAGAAATCGGTTCATTACTTTTGGGACGCGATCCAGAAACAGGCCACCAAAAAGAATCACCGCTAGAGCTGTTACGCCTTACCATTCCACGCCGTGTTTATACCAACGATCACATGAAATACATCGCCGATTGTTTTATTAACCTCAAGGCCAATGCTCACAACATTAAAGGATTAGATTTCGAGTACGAACCACCAATATTGAGGCATTTCACCGCGCGATTAAAGGAAGTTAATAATTAATCACTAGTAAAGCTGCAATAAATAGCTAAACAGTTGATTTTAATAGCCATAGAATATCGAATTCAGTTTCTATTCATATACTGGGGCTAATAGTCATACCCAAGCCACCTCAAGATGCTAGTCTTCAGCAAGTCGAGAAGCGTGCCAAGAGCAAGGCATAAGATACGCGGTTAGGTTGTTCCTAATAAGTAGCTTATAACGCCGCTATTGGTCGCTTATCGCCTTGCCCTACGGGAGCTTGGGTAGAAAGCGATTACTGCATTATGATTCAAAATCAGGGAATAACCATTAATTGTGAATCATGCCTTGTACTCGCACCCTACCCAAGCTCTGAAACCTGCATCTTGAAGTAGCTTGGGTATATCCCCCCGAATAAGACTTTCTAAAGAAGGATTTTGATATGAAAAAAGCAATTGTTATCGCATTAGCCGCACTTACCGCAAGTGCCTGTTCATCTACCTCGCAACAATCACTGCTACAGCAATACAGCAACTACCTCGATATTACCCCTGAATACAATGAAGACTCCGCATCCAAAAGTAACTCCTATTGGAAGCTGGAAAAACAAAGTGTGCGACCTCAGTTTCCACTAACCGCCGCACAAAGTGGCAAATCAGGTTGTGTCGTACTAGATGTAGCGATCAATCAAGACGGTAAAACCGAAGGCTACCAAATCGTTGACTCTTTCCCTGCTAAAGTCTTCGATAAATCAGCCATTCGCTTAGTAAAAACATGGCAGTGGCAAGCAACGCCACAGAACACCGAGAAACAACAGGTCATTTCAAGAGTAAAAATTGACTACAAACTTAACAATGCGACAACGAATAAAGAACTAGCAGCAGACCCAAGAGCGGCATCGATATGTAAACGAAAAGACATGCTTATAGCTAGAAAATAAAATCAAAAACGCCCGAACAACATTCGGGCGTTTTTCTTCATAACCACGCTAAGACAGCTTAATTGCCAATCCCCAAGTCAATGCTGTAATTGCTACTACAGCAACGCATAATCCGATAATAAACATTAGATCACTCCCTCATTAGTCGTTTGATTTTTATAAACTTCAAAATTCGAATCATCATTAAGTACAGCCAAAACCACCACCAACATCAGACCTTGGAAATACACGCTAGATACCACGTCATTGAGATAACGAAGATCCATCGCCGATAATACAAAGTGGATGGAAATATTCACCGTTGCTGCAATACTGCCAAACAGCATTAGCTTAACGACGCGGCTGGCTTGCTTAAAACGATCTTCGTCTGTTTGATGGGGATCTTTTTTCACGCCATAAACGGCGCGATAAGCAACAAATCCAAAAAATACGTTAAGGCCAGTTACTCCGAGAATATTAGTCAAACCACCAGCAAAACCGTCAAACGGATTTTGCGCGACATAAGCTACTAAGCCGATATAAAACAGGTAGACAGCTGCTGCGCAAGCAATTAGCCACATCGGTGCATAATTAGCGAATTTACGAGGAGATAACGACGCACGACGTACGGTTTCGCTATTTAACGCACGCATTTTCTTAAAATAACGTTCACTAAACATAGCCAGCATCACTAATGGCGCTATTTGCAGAATGTAATAAATCATAATTACCGACTGACTATCCCAACCCAGCATTTCAGCGCTTTGCGAATATAATCCGTGAACAATTATCCCCACGCCAATACCTAACACGATTTGGCCAAATAATACGAGATTACAGATCTTGCGCTTAATCTCTTCAACACTAATGGGATATAACTTGGCGTACTCATCGACTGGATATTTCGCCATAATGTTCTTAGCGCGATTGTGCAGCTTGGTTGGCAACAGATAAGAAATTACAAAAATCTGACTGGCAAATACCGCGTACAGTAAAAAATTAGCAGACATAACACACTCCTTATTGATTCATTAAACGAGAGAAAGCGATGCGGATTTCCGAATCCGTCGCTCCCAACGCTTTTAAATTGGTTAATGCTTGTTGCAAGACTTCAGTCACCGCTTCGTTGATATCCACTTGGCTGTTTTGTGCCGCATTGGGATGAACGAAAGTACCGCGATAGCCCTTAGTTTCAATGACGTTATCTCGCTCTAACAAGCGATAGGCTTTAGCAACAGTTTTGTTGTTAATGGCTAAATCGTTAGCCAGTTGTCGAATCGATGGCAGCGGATCGCCTGCCCCCAAATGCCCCGTCATTACTGCTTGCTTGATTTGCTCCACAAGCTGACTGAACAATGGTGTTTCATCGTCGACGTTAATAATAATTTCCACAGTGTTCTCCTTGTTGCGGGCATCGATTAGTCAATCTAAACTTGTACCAATCAATGTACCCCATGAACCAAGGGTACAACTAGATCAAAAATCATGCAACAAAAAAGTGTATTTTTTAAACTCCTTTCGATTGGCACTTTCATAAAATTGGCGGTCGCTGCGGAGTAAATCTTATTTTTCAGGGAAGAAAAATAGAGCGTACAAGGATGTATTCACCGCGTATTTACGCAATAGTTACCGCCATTTAAAGTGGTGGAACACTTCAAGACTGATTGAATAAATCACGGCACGTATAAAAAAATTATGCGATAATCGCGTGTTCGGTAATCAGTAGAGAAAAGCGTTAGATGGATCAAATTGAAGTTCGCGGTGCCCGCACCCACAACCTAAAAGACATTAGCCTCACCATGCCACGAGACAAGCTCATCGTGATTACGGGTTTGTCGGGATCAGGAAAATCATCATTAGCATTCGATACCTTATATGCAGAAGGTCAGCGTCGTTACGTTGAATCACTGTCAGCCTATGCTCGTCAGTTTTTATCATTGATGGAAAAACCCGATGTCGACGCCATCGAAGGTCTAAGCCCTGCAATTTCAATCGAGCAAAAATCAACATCTCACAATCCGCGTTCTACCGTAGGTACCATTACCGAAATTCACGATTACCTGCGTCTACTCTTTGCCCGCGTTGGTGAGCCACGTTGTCCAACTCATGATTTGCCGTTAGCAGCCCAAACTATTAGCCAGATGGTGGACAAAGTATTGTCATTACCAGAAGGCAGCAAATTAATGCTATTAGCGCCTGTGGTACAACAGCGTAAAGGTGAACACGCCAAACTACTCGATAACTTAGCGGCACAAGGCTTTATCCGCGCCCGTATCGATGGTGAGGTGTGTGATTTATCCGATCCACCAGCGCTAGATTTACACAAAAAACACGACATCGAAGTCGTTGTTGATCGCTTTAAAGTGCGTGACGATTTACAACAACGTCTGGCTGAATCATTCGAAACAGCACTCGATTTATCAGGCGGCATCGCCAACATCGTACCGATGGACAGTGATAGCGTCCTAGAATCGCTACTATTCTCAGCCAACTTCGCCTGTAGCAAATGTGGCTATTCGATGGCTGAACTAGAGCCACGTCTGTTTTCATTTAACAACCCAGCAGGTGCTTGTGGCAGCTGTGACGGCTTAGGCGTAAAACAGTTTTTCGATCCAGCCCGTATTATCGTTAACGACGAGCTAAGCCTTGCTGGCGGCGCTATTCGCGGTTGGGATCGTCGTAATTTCTATTACTTCCAGATGCTGACTTCACTCAGTGAGCACTATGGTTTTGATTTAGAAGCGCCATTTTCAAGCCTCAGCAAAGAGCACGTTAAACGCATTTTCTTTGGCAGTGGTAAGCAATCGCTTGAATTCAAATACATGAACGATCGCGGCGATGTCGTAGTGCGCAACCATCCTTTCGAAGGCATTATCAACAATATGGATCGCCGTTATCGCGAGACAGAATCCAATGCCGTTCGTGAAGAGTTGACCAAATACCTCAACCAACAAGCGTGTCCTGCTTGTAGTGGTAGCCGCCTTCGCGAAGAAGCCCGTCATGTATTTATCGACCAAACTAACCTGCCGACAGTCGCCGAATATTCGATTGGCGAATGTATGAAGTTCTTCGAAGAGTTAGAATTTAGCGGTCAAAAGGCGCAAATTGCCGAGAAAATCTTAAAAGAGATCCGCGATCGTCTTGGATTCCTCGTCAATGTTGGCCTTAACTATTTAAGCCTTTCACGCTCAGCTGATACGCTATCAGGCGGTGAAGCACAACGTATTCGCCTTGCTAGTCAGATTGGCGCAGGCCTTGTGGGTGTTATGTACGTACTCGATGAACCATCAATTGGTTTGCATCAGCGTGATAACGAACGTCTGCTTAAAACCCTAACCCACCTGCGCGATCTTGGTAACACAGTAATCGTGGTAGAGCACGACGAAGATGCGATCCGCGAAGCCGACCACATCATCGACATCGGCCCCGGCGCTGGTGTTCACGGTGGTCAGGTGATTGCGCAAGGTAACTACCAGCAAATCATCGACAACGAACAATCTATTACAGGTCAGTACCTATCTGGCGCGAAGAAAATTGAATACCCAGCCGAGCGCACTAAGCCGGGTAAAGACTGGATCAAGCTCTTTGGCGCCCGCGGTAACAACCTGAAAAATGTCGATTTAGAAATTCCATGTGGCCTACTGACCTGTGTTACTGGTGTATCTGGCTCCGGAAAATCGACGCTAATTAACAACACCTTCTACCCATTAGCGCACATCGCGTTAAACAAGGCAGTGAACGACGAGCCAGCGGAGCACGATCGCATCGAAGGCCTTGAGCATTGCGACAAGGTAGTGGATATTGATCAAAGCCCAATCGGCCGTACGCCGCGCTCAAACCCAGCGACTTACACAGGAATTTTCACGCCAATTCGTGAATTGTTTGCAGCAACTCAAGAGTCACGTTCACGCGGTTACAAAGCTGGACGCTTTAGCTTCAACGTTAAAGGCGGCCGCTGTGAAGCCTGTCAGGGCGACGGTGTAACCAAAGTAGAGATGCACTTCTTACCAGACGTTTACGTGCCTTGTGATGTGTGTAACTCGAAACGCTACAATCGCGAAACACTAGAAGTGTTATACAAAGGCAAGAACATCAGCCAAGTGCTAGATATGACGGTTGAAGACGCTAACGAATTCTTCAAACCAGTGCCAGCCATCGCCCGTAAGCTACAAACACTGATGGATGTTGGTCTGTCGTACATCACGCTAGGTCAATCAGCGACAACCCTCTCTGGTGGTGAGGCCCAACGCGTGAAACTGGCCAAAGAGCTGTCGAAGCGCGATACAGGCAAGACACTTTACATCTTGGATGAGCCAACTACGGGTCTGCACTTCAAAGATATCCAAATGCTGTTAGATGTACTACATCGCTTGCGCGATCACGGCAACACCATCGTTGTTATCGAACATAACTTAGATGTCGTGAAAACAGCGGATTGGATAGTCGACTTGGGCCCAGAAGGCGGCTCAGGCGGCGGCCAAATCTTAGTAACAGGTACACCAGAAGAAGTAGCAGTACACCCAGTATCGCATACAGCGCGGTTCTTGAAGCCGTTGATTTAACTATGAAGGAAAGGTATGTCTAAGTTGCTGTTGATACTTGGAGTATTACTACTAACAGCTGGAATATTATTTTATTTCAGCGACCTTTTACCCGTAGATTTCCTACCAAAAGCTGATCCAGAATCTGATATAGGATATTACAGAGTCGCTCCGACTGATGGTTTTAGTGTTTTTTCACTGCGTCTACCATTAGTGTTTATCGGCGCAGTGCTAATTCTCATGAATAGATACGTTTCGAAAACTAAAAGCGCAACGTATACTTGTTAAATGATTATGCTTTTCAAAGGGGCTGTACATATCTTCATACAAGCCCCTAATCGTATATCACAGTTTCTTTAAAACCAAAATTGAGTCGCGATACTTAGCTTCTTCATCACCATATTTTATATCTGCAAGGATAATTTTATACCGCTGCCTATGGTTGCTTAAAATATAAAATATTAGGTCATCAAAGCTTCCGATTATATCAGTGCCATACTTTTGATCTTTTAGAAAGAACGTCGAAATTATTAAATGTCCATCTTGTTTAAGCATTTTTTCTAAATTGAAAAACACCTTATCTAGCCCCTCGAGTAAATACCACAATATTTGATTCAAAATCACAACATCGTATGATTTGTTCCAGCTAAAGTTGGAAGAGGCTATATCGCCTTGAATAAAGTCAATACTAGGGAACAGCTTTTGAGCTTTTTTTACAGCAGTATTTGATATATCTATCCCATCCCACGAGATATCTTTAAAATAACAATTTAGATCATTTGTAACATGCCCTAAACCACAACCAATCTCACAACCAGATATTGCTCCTTTAAATTCAGAAATAGTATTCTTTAATGTTTGTCTTGATTGTTTATAAAGTTGATCTAAGTAATCTCCTTTCGCAGATTGCCCCCAAGGATCTTCAACAGATTGATATAAGCCCTCAAAATCACCAACAAACTCAAGCTCACCATTTTTATTAAATGAAAATACAAAATCCTTTGATGTTACATCTGATGCCATATTACATTTCCTTAATCCTATAATTTTTCTTTGACCACCTTTATAACATTCAAGATTCTCTTGCCAGATATCAATCAATGATTCCACATATGAAGATATGAAGTTACAGGCCAATTATATATAATTATCAGAGTATAACGTTTCATTCATTAACATTAGAATCATTTTTTATTTTTCAGAAACTCCCGATAATGACATTCGATAACCAACAATTCCGCCAACAATTTCCATTAATCACCACCAGTGATCAATGTTATTTCGACAGTGCTGCCACCAGCCAAAAGCCGCAGGCGGTTATCGATGTTATTAACGAGTATTACACCAGCCAAAACGCTAATGTTCATCGTGCTGCGCATAAACTGAGTGCTGTCGCAACGGCTAAATTCGAATTGGCGCGTACTAATATCGGCAAGTTTATCGGCTGCCACAATAGTAAAGAAATCATCTTTACTAAAGGCACAACTGAGGCCATTAACCTGATTGCCCAAACCTATGGTCGTGCCAACGTGAAAGCACATCACAACATTGTAGTTAGTGTGAGTGAACATCACGCCAATATAGTACCGTGGCAGCAGTTATGCTTGGCGACAGGTGCCGAGCTACGCCCAATTCCATTAACAGAAGATCATCAATTGGATTTACTCGCCGCTAACGAGTTAATCGATGACAACACAGCCATCGTCGCTATCGCTCATGCCTCTAACGTCACTGGCGTGATTAACCCCATTGGTCATTTGATAAAACTTGCCAAGGAAGTGGGTGCAGTGAGTGTGATCGACGGCGCGCAAACAGTGGCACACTTACCTATCGATGTGACTGCACTAGATTGTGACTTTTTCGCTTTTTCAGGTCATAAAATGTATGGCCCAACGGGCATTGGTGTGCTGTACGGTAAAGAAGGACTACTCGATGCTATGCCTGTATGGCAATGTGGCGGTGAGATGATTAAAAAGGTTAGCTTTAGCGGCACCACCTTCAATCAACTGCCATTTAAATTCGAACCCGGCACACCAAATATCAGTGGCGTGTTAGGGCTAAGCGCTGCCGTCGATTTTATTAAGGCGCAAGATAATAGCGCGATGCACAGCTATGAGAATGAGCTGACTAGCTATTTAGCCAGTGAGCTAAGAAAAATCGAAGAAATAACCATTATCGGCGATGTTAGCGACAAGTTATCCGTCATTAGCTTTATTGTCGAAGACGAACATCCATCGGATATCGCCACTTTACTCAATCAACACAACATAGCCGTACGCTCTGGCCATCACTGTGCAATGCCATTGATGGAACACCTCAACATCGACGGCACCATTCGCATCTCACTAGCGCCTTACAATACGCTTGAGGAAGTGGATAATTTACTTGAGGCAATTAAGAAAACTCTAACCTTCTTGATCTAACTGACTGTAATTTAGCCACCTTTCATTAATTTTATATTCAGATTAATACCAATAGACTCTTCCCATGCGCTAATTATTAATTTAAATTAGCGCCCTGATAGCAAGGATATAAATTTCAGGGATTGAAGTTTGACTTTTCCAACTCTTCCAAAGATTTACGTTTCTTACTTCTCTATCGTTTTAAATGCACATTGAGCCGCCCTATCAATCTGCATTTCTTTTAAGTTTGGGCAAGGAAATTTCACATGAAAAAATTATTATTAGGTTCAGCGCTACTACTGGCATTCTCACAAGTTTCAGCAAATGAAGGTCCTAAATGGGATTCTCTTACTGTTGCATATCAAGATGTTGACCTAGCTGGCATCGATGTATCAGGCTTTTCTTTTTCTGGTTCAAAACTAGTCAATGATAACGTATTTGTATTCGGTAATTTATCGATGAATTCTGACACTATTGGTGGCGTTGACTTTGATCTCGACACTACCTCATTAGGATTAGGCTACCGTCACGGTTTTAGTGCACAAACAGACTTTTTCGGTACACTTAGCTATGAAAAAATCGAAACTGAAGTTTCTGGTCGCGGCTTATCGGAAAGTGCTGATGGCAATGGTTACGGTTTATCGGTTGGTGTTCGTTCAATGGTCACAGATAAAGTGGAACTATTGGGCTCTATTGGTTACCTAGATATTGAAGATGATTCAGAAGGCGAATTTACATTAGGTGCTTCGTACCACTTCACCGATAACTTCTCAATGGGCTTACATTACAATAAAATCGATGAAATGAAGACCACATCTTTATCTGCAAGCTGGAATTTCTAAGCTGCCATATAAAAAAGGAACTCAATCGAGTTCCTTTTTTGTTTTATACTAAGCCTTCTTAACAAAAGCCGCCGTAATCATCATGTCGCCAGTGCCGTCGACCTTGCAATCAAGCTGGTGATCTTTACCTTCCACCATCCGCTTGATAACAGCCTTAGTGCCAATCTTAAGCACCTGAGAACTGCCCTTAACTTTTAAGTCTTTGGCAAAGGTAATTTTATCGCCTTCACTAAGCAGCGTACCGTTGGCATCTTTGATATTGAGCTGACTCTCTTCAGCCAGCTCTTGCGGGCTCCATTCAAAAGCGCACTCTGGACAAATCAGTAAGTCTTGATCTTGATAGACGTATTCAGAATTACATTTCAAGCAAGCTGGCAATGACATCGCAATTACGCCTTTCGCACAAACTTAGATTTCAGCATCATGTTACCGTGACCATCAACTTTACAATCGATGTCATGATCCGCATCAACGAAACGCTTAATCACCGCTTTAGTACCCACTTTCAATACTAATGATGAACCTTTAACTTTCAGATCTTTTATTAAAGTGACTTTGTCATCTTCAGCTAGCAGATTACCTACTGCATCTTTTAAAACGATAGCATCAGGATCTTCAACAACTTCATTAGGATTCCATTCATGAGCACATTCAGGACAAATCAATAGCGGCTGATCTTCATAAACATATTCAGAATTACATTGTGGGCATGGAGGTAATGACATAGGAATTTACTTATTTTGACGAATACTGTGGCTATGGTAAATCGCGAGATGCATTTTGGCGAGTGATTTAGCGCAATAAGAAGAGAATTTAGCCTAAATAACCTTTGATTACGAACTATCACACAAAATTACTTAGAATAACCATTAACAACACGAAAATACTCAACCTTTGCGAAGGCGCAATCTAAGATAAGCCACCGAACTAAAATTGAACTAAATTTATGAAATTATTTATTAAAATAGTCTGCTTTGCTGTGCTGTATTTGATGACGCACTCGTCCTCTGCGACAAGTATCAACAATGGTTATGAGACAGTCGATGATTGGCCCAATTTTCCAGGACTTAAATCAACCAGTTTTCTTAGTCTAACGAATCAAGATGTATTTATCGGCGTAGCATCTGCTGCAGCTCTTTCCTACTATTTGTCTGAGTATGTATTTGAGGATGAGCAAGACATTACTTTCTACAACTTTCGCTCAGGATTTAGCCAAGGAAGCGGTAAACGTATTTATCTCAATAACTTTGGAATCGAAAAGAAGCTGTCATCTTGGTTTAGTGCAGGCATCGAGCTAAACAGTCAATATTGGAAAGATTACCAAACTGCAGCATCAGGCAACCGTGAAGGCATAGGTGGCGGCGCATTAGCTGTTTTGCGGTGGTACCCTTATCATTTTGGTAAAGCGAGTCTCTATGCAGAATATACAACTGGACTTTTTTACAGCGATAAAAGATTTCCGTTTGACGGAACAAAATTTACTTTCAATCACTCTTCGCACATTGGGATTGAATATCATATCAATGCCAAACAAAAACTGAGATTTGGTTATGGCAATTTCCATCAATCTAACAATAACTGGATTGACCCAAATCCAGGTTCAAATTCCAATGGATTTGCAATCTCATATTCGTGGCAAAGCGAATAACGCGCCCACAGGTCTGCAAAAGCAGACCTTATAAACCAATTAAGCATCGATTAATTTAACCACCTCTAAACTCTCTACTAACTTCTTTAAGCGCCGACAGATTTTGTCATTAAAGAAACAAAAGTGTGATTAAAGATAACAAAAGTTCGTGATAAGAT
Organism: Psychrobium sp. MM17-31; assembly: GCF_022347785.1. Lineage (NCBI taxonomy): Bacteria > Pseudomonadati > Pseudomonadota > Gammaproteobacteria > Alteromonadales > Shewanellaceae > Psychrobium > Psychrobium sp. MM17-31. Next base: position 54,635 of record NZ_JAKRGA010000007.1, on the reverse strand, counting down.
TGAATCCTATTACGTGATTTAGTTACTAAACTCGCATCAACATTTGAGAAAACCATGACCTTAAAGACTTTAAAACTTGCAGTATTATTCATTGGCATCGCACTAAGCGCTCAAAGCTATGCGTTTGATATCAGTGAACGCAAGGCTTCTCAGCTAGTTCAAAGCAAATACAAAGCGAAGAAGCTGCTTAAAATAGAGTCTATTTCAAGCCGTGGTACCAAAGCTTTTAAGATTAAAATCTTACTCGATAGTGGGCGCTTAAAAACGGTTTATGTAAACAAGAAAAGCGGCAAAATCTCAGAACGTCAGCCGTAATTAAATTAAATCATCGCTTTACAAGGATTATCATGCGCATTTTAGTAATTGAAGACGAACCAATTTTACAAGAACAACTCGCCGCTATTCTCATCAAACAAGGCTACGCTGTCGATTGCGCTAGCGATGGTGAAGAAGGCCTTTATCAAGGTACAGAATATCCTTACGATCTAGCTATTATCGATTTAGGTTTACCAAAAATCGACGGTATCGAAGTGATTAAACGCCTGCGTAAAGACAACAAAAACTTCCCTATTTTAATTTTAACCGCCCGTGATCAATGGCAGGAAAAAGTTATCGGTTTAGATTCAGGTGCTGATGATTACCTAACAAAGCCGTTCGAAATGGATGAGCTGTTAGCTCGCGTTAAAGCACTACTACGCCGCAGCGTGGGTATGGCAAGTGCCACTCAAAGTTTTGGCCCATTAACACTAGATTTGAATGCGCAATCAATTGCCGTTGACGGCAGTGAAGTTGAACTAACAGCCTATGAGTATAAGGTGATGGAGTATTTACTCACCCATCCACACCAAGTCATTTCAAAATCTGTTTTAACCGAACACATTTACGATCAAGATTACGATCGCGATTCAAATGTTATCGAGGTTTTCGTGCGTCGTTTGCGTTTAAAGATCGATCCAGAGAACAAAATCTTGCCAATCGAGACGCTACGCGGCCGCGGCTATCGCATCAACCCAGCGATTGCCAACGGTTAGCATTTTAATAAAGTGAAAAACTACTCGCTTCGCACCCGAATTCTAATAATGGCCAGCTTTTTAATGCTGGTCTTTTTTAGTATTACAGGCGCCATTTTAGATTCAGCATTTTCTAACGCCGCCAAAACCGCGGCACAAGAAAAAATGCAGCTACAAATCCTCAGCCTCATTTCTAGCGCCGAGCAGCAAGGCCGTAATCTAGTCATTCCAAACTACCAATCTGATCCACAGTTTAATGAGGCCAGCTCAGGTTTATATGGTTATGTGTTAGATAGAGCAGGCAAAGAGTTGTGGCGCTCTCGTTCGGCAGTCTTGATTTCGCCTCGTACCGCAAGACCAACGCTGCCGGGTAAGCAAACGTTCGGCGTCGACGATACCAATCCCAACACAGAGCTTTTTGTTGCAACCTACGGCACTATTGAAGAAAGTCAGGGTAAAGATTATCAATACACATTTGTGGTGATGCAAGACAATCACAGCTATCGTCAATCTATAATCAGCTACCGTGAAAGTTTATGGTTATGGCTCACCGTTGTTGCGCTATTGCTACTAGCAACACAACATTTATTACTCAGTCGCGGCTTGCGTCCACTGCACGACTTAGCACATCACCTAAAAGAAATTGAGAACGGCGATGCCCAGTCACTTAGCGGCAATTACCCCCAAGAGTTAAGTCGCTTAACAGGTAATCTCAACCGCCTTATTGATAGTGAGCGCCAACAGCGTGAACGCTATCACCAACGTCTTGGCGATCTCGCTCACTCACTAAAAACGCCGCTAGCAGTGATCAGCAATGCAGCTAGTGAACCAACCGATGAACTGCGCGATATCGTCAAAGAACAGAGTAGCCGCATGGATCAAATCGTTCGCTATCAGCTACAACGTGCAGTGGTTAGTCAGCAAGTGACTAGCATCACCAAGGTCAATATTCTTGAGCAAGCCAAACAAATAAAAAGCGCGCTGGATAAAGTCTATAAAGCCAAAGCGGTGATGTGCGATATTCGTATTCCGCAAGCAAGCGTTTTCCAAGGTGACCAAGGTGACTTATTAGAAATGCTGGGTAACTTCATGGATAACGCCTACAAATACGGCGCGGGTGAAGTGCGAGTCACCGTTGAAGACAATAACGAATCCATTAGCTTTATTGTCGAAGATAACGGCGTTGGCATCGACGAATCACAACGCGAAGAAATCACTCGCCGCGGCGCACGCCTCGATACTCAAGAACACGGCCAAGGTATTGGCATGGCAGTAGTGGTTGATATCGTTAAAGGCTATAAAGGTACTATTGAGATCAGCGATTCCGACTTATTAGGCGCAAAATTCACTGCCACCTTCCCAAAACATCATTATTAACGCCCTCGCTCTGTGGGTGATAAGACCAGTAAAATGCTGCCAAAATCGGCGATTTGTATATACTATGTCGCGATAAGGTAATCTTTGCGACTTGTGCGCCTTGGACAAGCTAGCTAAACTAGATTTTTACGAAACTTTTCCAAAACTGTGCAAGTTTAAAGATTTACTAAGAGGATCACTGCAAGATGAGCGAAAATAAACAGATTTTATTGGTTAATGGTCCCAACTTGAATATGTTAGGTCGACGTGAACCTGGTCATTACGGTGCGAATACACTGCCAGAAATCGTCGAACTACTAACAAATCAAGCTAGCGAATTAGGCATCACGTTAGATCACATTCAATCTAACGCAGAACACGAACTAATCGATGCTATTCACCAAACCAATGCTGATTTTATTATCATCAATCCAGCCGCCTTTACCCACACCAGTGTGGCATTGCGCGACGCAATATTAGCAGTGGATATTCCTTTTATTGAAGTTCATTTGTCAAACGTTCATAAACGCGAAGCATTTCGCCATCACTCATATTTCTCCGACGTAGCCGTTGGCGTAATTTGTGGGCTAGGTGCAAGTGGCTATGAATACGCATTACAAGCGGCAGCGAAATCGCTGGCGTCTTCTTAAGTCTTAAAAATTACATAGAGAACAGTTATGGATATTCGTAAAATCAAAAAACTAATCGAGCTTGTTGAAGAATCAGGCATTACCGAATTAGAAATTTCTGAAGGTGAAGAATCTGTACGCATCAACCGTACTTCTGGCGTTGTTGCTACAGCTCCAGTTGCAGTAGCAGCTCCTGTTGCTGCACCAGTTGCGGCTCCTGCTCCAGCTGCAGCACCTGCGGCGGCCCCAGCTGAAGCGGCTCCAGCTGTAGTTTCTGGTCACCACGTAAAATCTCCAATGGTTGGTACTTTCTACCGCGCTTCTTCACCAGATGCTAAACCATTTGTTGAAGTAGGCAGCAAAGTTAATGTTGGCGACACTTTATGTATCGTTGAAGCCATGAAAATGATGAACCAAATTGAAGCTGATAAAGCGGGTACTGTTGTTGCAATCGAAATCGACGATGCACAACCAGTTGAGTTTGACCAAACTCTTGTAATCATCGAATAAAGGCCACTTACTTATGTTAGATAAAGTAGTTATCGCCAACCGTGGTGAAATTGCCTTACGCGTATTACGTGCCTGTAAAGAGATGGGCATCAAAACCGTAGCAATTCATTCAACGGCAGATCGCGACTTAAAACACGTGTTGCTAGCAGACGAAAGCCTGTGTATCGGCCCAGCGCCAGCGACACAAAGTTACCTAAATATTCCTGCGATTATTAGCGCGGCTGAAATCACGGGTGCAGTAGCTATTCACCCGGGTTACGGTTTCCTAGCGGAAAATGCTGACTTTGCAGAGCAAATCGAACAATCTGGTTTTACTTTCATCGGTCCTAAAGCTGACACAATTCGCCTAATGGGTGACAAAGTATCTGCTATCGAAGCAATGCGTAAAGCTGGCGTACCTACAGTACCAGGTAGTGACGGCGTATTAGGCGATGATGATGCGACAAACATCAAAATTGCTAAGCGCATTGGTTACCCAGTTATCGTTAAAGCTTCTGGCGGCGGCGGTGGTCGTGGTATGCGTGTTGTTCGCAGCGAAGAAGAATTAGTTGAAACAATTAAGCTAACGCGTGCAGAAGCGATTGCTTGTTTCAACAACGGTGATTTATACATGGAGAAGTTCTTAGAGAACCCTCGCCATATCGAAATCCAAGTATTAGCTGACGGCCAAGGCCATGCTATCCACTTAGGTGAGCGTGATTGTTCTATGCAACGTCGCCACCAAAAAGTTGTTGAAGAAGCTCCAGCACCAGGTATTACCGAAGAAATTCGTCGTTTCATCGGTGAGCGTTGTGCCAAAGCTTGTATCGACATCGATTACCGCGGTGCAGGTACTTTCGAGTTCTTATACGAAAACGGCGAGTTCTACTTCATCGAAATGAACACCCGTATTCAGGTTGAGCACTGTGTGACTGAAATGGTAACTGGCGTTGATTTAATCAAAGAGCAATTACGCGTTGCAGCTGGCCAACCATTATCTATCACGCAAGATGAAGTACAAATTCGTGGCCATGCCATCGAGTGTCGTATCAATGCTGAAGATCCTGTGACATTCATTCCATCACCGGGTGAAATCAAGCGTTTCCACGCGCCGGGTGGCTTAGGCATTCGTTGGGATTCTCACATTTATGCTGGCTACAAAGTGCCACCACATTACGATTCAATGATTGGTAAATTGATTACTTACGGTGAAAACCGTGGTATTGCCATTGCTCGTATGCGTAATGCACTTAGCGAAATGATTGTTGAAGGTATTAAAACGTCAACAGCGCTTCAAGAAAGCATTATGGAAGATGAAAACTTCCAAAACGGCGGAACCAACATTCATTACCTAGAGAAAAAACTAGATATGTAATATGAGTTTTTCCTGCTAAAAAATCCCACAGCTGTGGGATTTTTTGTTTTTGGGATTCAAAAATATTTATTTCATGGCATCAACAACGGCTAATAATTTACGCATCGATTGCTTGCTCCTTTAATTGGTTAATCACTTGGTCGAGATGCGCTTGCCACGCACTAGCATTGTTGTAATAACGAGTATGCGCTAGGCGCTGTAACTTGCCTCGATATTCGATAATAAAGGTTGGAAATCCTTGCACCTGCCACTGATTCATCAAGCCGTGTGATTGCGCGATATGCTGCTTGATGTCGACACTTGCATCAAATAAGCTGCTTTCATCACTTTCTTGCACCAACTGCTGCGCTACTTGCGCTAACACCTGCGGCTGACTGACATCTAGCCCGAGATAAAAATGCGCCTGTTGCACCGCTTTAAGCATCGCAATTCCCTGCCCGTAACGCTGCTGCATATTCGTAATGGCGTGCGCAGTTACGTAAGAATCTAGCGTGATTTCTGACTCATTGCGTAGGCGAGCATTATAAGCTTCTGAGAACACCTGCCCTGTCATCGCCGCTATCTTGGCATCGTGCTCCTGTGCCATGGCTTTAAATGACTCACTCATGGCTCGGCGCTCAATCATGCCACCAGCGTGCATCGTCAGTTCGATATCAGGATGCGTCGCTAACACTTCCACTAATGGGGTGGCGCCGTAGCACCAGCCGCACATTGGATCGTAAAAGTAATGTACCTTTACCATTTCATTTCTCCCATGTGAACTTTAGAGCCAATGCCTAATGCCAATGGAAATATCGCTTGCGGGAAAGCTTTGTTCATCGCATCCGCTAGTTCCTTCGCATTTTTCGCGCTTTGTTTTTCTTTAGCGAATCGCTGTAAGTAATTCTTGGTAAACTCAATGCTTTGCGCCGTTAATGGTAATTCTGGCTTCATGTGTCCTGGTACAACAATTTGTGGGTTTAGCGCCGCCATTTGATCTAATTGTTCAAGCCATAATTGCCATTGCTTTGTATCTTGCACATCGGCCGTCCACGCGTGCAACTCGCCGTAGATACCAACGTTACCAACCACAGCTTTTACAGACGGGATCCATAAATACGGACGATGCGCGAGTGGGCCAGTAGTGCCTTTAACTTCGATACGCTTGCCATCAACGGTGAAGTAATCTTGCTGATAAGCTTCTGGCAATGTCAGCGAATCTGGTGCATTCGCTCCCATCTTAGGGCCCCAGAAAGCAATCTTGTGTGCCATCTTCTTCTTAATCACCTTTAAGACTTCAGGCGTCGCTATTACCTTCGCATTTGGGAAAATTTCCTTAAGCTCAGTAACACCAAAGTAATAATCAGGATCCGCTTGGCTCACGAAGATGGTCGTTAGTTGCTTGCCGCTATCTAGCACATTCGCCGCGATGCGCAGCGCGTCTGCTTTAGTAAAGCCTGCGTCGATAACAACAGCTTCTTTATCGCCATAAACTAGCGTCGAGTTAACATGGAAGCTAGCTTCGTTGGCGTTGTAAACCTTTACATTTAACGGCGCTTGTTCGGCGGCAGAGCTAGCGCTGCTCATGGCGCTAGTAACAGATAATAGTGCTGCAAGTAGTGCAAATTTCTTCATTGTTTTGTCCTCGGTATTTTTAATCCTCCCCATAATAGAAAATTGATCTGCGCAGATATATCCACAATAATAAGCATCATTATTTCTTATTTCGGACAAATAGAATGGATAGAGTGACGGCAGCTCAAGTATTTGTAGATATCGCACGTTCAGGAAGTTTTACCGCCACAGCTGACAGACTCTCGATGTCACGCTCGATGGTGACTCGCTATATTGAAGCGATAGAGCAATGGTTCGACGCGCGATTACTACATCGAACCACTCGCAAAGTCAGTCTGACCAGCGCTGGCGAGCAGTGCTTAGCGGATATTGAGCCGTGGCTAGAGCAAGCGCAGCAATTTGTCGCCGATATTAATCCCAGTAATGAACTATCTGGCAGTATCCGCCTATCCACCAGCATGTCATTTGCACACGCCCAGTTAATGAAAGCTATTCACCAATTTATGCAGCAGCATCCCAAGGTAAGTGTCGATATCGATTTGGGCGATCAAGCGGTCGATTTAGTGAAAAGCCGCATCGATTTAGCCATTCGCATCGCCACTAATCCCGATCCTGCGCTCATCGGTAAGCCCATTGCACTGTGTCGTTCCGTGTTAGTTGCCAGCCCTGACTATCTCACAAATGCACCAATTATCCATCACCCAAGCGATTTAAGTCAGCATCACTGCCTAGGCTATAACAACTTTGGCAATCCCGTGTGGCATTTTCAGCAAGGAGATACACACGCTTCGGCCGAAGTGAGCTGTCGTTTAACTGCAAACGAAGCGACAGCATTATTACAGGCAACTATTTGCGGTGCGGGTATTTCGATGCAACCTACTTATATGGCCAATCAATACATTGCTCAAGGCGAGTTAGAAGCCATACTTCCAGAATGGCAACTGCAAGATATGAAGATCTATGCCCTTTACTCATCGCGTAAGTTTTTGTCGCCAACAGTGCGTGCGCTTATCGACTTTTTAGTGCAATACTTTGAGCAACATCCGTGGGATGTCGCCAAATCATAGGTAAGTATTGGTGCAATGGGTTATAATCGCCGCAAATTTTCTAATAATGGTATGAGCTATGCCTTGGATCCAACTAAAAATTAACGCAACTGATAAAAACGCTGAGGCCCTTGGCGATGTATTATCAGACAGCGGCGCGGTATCAGTGACTTTTATCGATGCCAAAGACAACCCTGTATTCGAGCCAATGCCAGGTGAAACATTGTTATGGGGCGAAACTGACGTTGTTGCTTTATATGAAGGCGAAACCGACATGGTACAAGTGATGGCCTACCTTAACGATCAGTTCGGCAACGACTTTAGATACAAGCTAGAGCCACTAGAAGATAAAGACTGGGTGCGTGAATGGATGGATCAATTCCACCCGATGCAATTTGGCAAGCGCCTATGGATTTGCCCAAGCTGGCGCGAAGCTCCAGATCCTGATGCCGTGAATGTCATGCTAGATCCAGGGCTGGCGTTCGGTACTGGTACTCACCCAACGACGGCGCTGTGTTTACAGTGGTTAGACAGCCAAGATTTAACAGGCAAGACCGTAGTTGATTTCGGCTGTGGCTCAGGCATTTTAGCCATTGCCGCATTAAAACTTGGCGCTGCCCGCGTTGTTGGTGTCGATATCGACCCACAAGCAATTCAAGCCAGTAAAGAAAACGCTAAGCGCAATGGCGTCGAAGACAAAATCGAACTGTACCTACCACAAGATCAACCACAAGATTTAGTGGGAGACGTATTAGTCGCCAATATCTTAGCCGGTCCATTAGAAGAACTTGCTCCACTGATGCAAGGCTTAGTAAAAAGCGGCGGCCCATTAGCATTATCTGGCTTATTACCATCACAAGCGGAAAAACTACGCGAAGTTTACGGCCAATGGTTCGAGATGGAACCAGCCACCGAACAAGACGAGTGGATCCGTTTGAACGGGATTAAGCGCTAATCAACCTAAACAAACCTCATGCGATAAAGGACAATTCTTTTATCGCATTTTTACCAGTTGTTGTTTTTTAACCACATATATATTTTTATTTGTCATTTTTATAGAACAATCTCTCAACAAAACCGTGACAAATTTCACTCAATAAAGCGCTAAAAAAGCATGACAAGGCGATTTTTAGTGAAATTCACACTTCCAAAACTGTCATAAATCACATTTTTCTACAGTCAAGTTTTTTAATTGAATTTTGATTAAATATTGAGCTTTGCAATCTGATAAAAAATGAGTAATATACGCTCCCCTGACGAAATAGAGGTAAATATCGTATGAAGATTGGTCAGTACCAATTAGCCAATCCAATCATTTTAGCCCCGATGGCCGGTATTACTGATAAACCATTTCGCGAGCTGTGTTTTAAACTCGGCGCCGGAATGACCGTCTCGGAAATGTGTTCTTCGAACCCTAAGGTTTGGGCCAGCAGCAAATCAACGCATCGCATGACTCACACCGACGAAGCAGGTATCCGCAGCGTGCAAATTGCAGGTAGCGATCCCAGCGAGATGGCAGCCGCCGCTCAATTTAATGTTGAGCAAGGTGCGCAGATAATCGATATCAATATGGGTTGTCCCGCCAAAAAGGTGAACAAGAAACTCGCTGGTAGCGCGTTATTACAATATCCCGACGTTGTGGAAAGTATTCTCGATGCCGTGGTAAACGCTGTTGAAGTTCCAGTGACACTAAAAATTCGTACTGGTTGGGATCCTGAAAACCGCAATGGCGTAGACATTGCGAAGCTGGCACAAGATGCCGGCATTCAGTCACTCGCCGTACACGGTAGAACCCGTAAGTGTATGTACAAGGGTTTTGCCGAATACGACACCATTAAAGCCATCAAGCAGGCGATTTCGATTCCTGTGGTTGCCAATGGTGACATAACAACACCGGAGAAGGCCCGTGAAGTATTAGATTACACCGGTGCTGACGCCGTTATGGTTGGTCGTGGTGCCCAAGGTAACCCTTGGATATTCCGGGAGATCAATCATTACCTAACAACGGGAGAGAAACTCGCCCCAGTAGCTGCTACTGAAGTGAGTGAGACATTACTCAACCATGTGCGCGCGTTGCACGAGTTTTACGGCGACTATCAAGGCGTTCGTATAGCTCGCAAACACATAGGTTGGTATCTCAAGGAGCAGCGTAACGAGTTACGCCAAGAGCTATTTAAGATAGAAACTGCCGACGAACAATTGGCAGTGTTAAATCGCATTTTTACAGATAATATTTAATTAAGAAGAGCAAATTTCACATGTTTGATCAACACAACAACGCTACCACTGACAATCCATTAACAGTTGAACCAATCCAACTAGCCAACGGTACAGTACGTCCACAATTATTACGTGACTCAGTAAAGCGTGCAGTTAGCAACTTTTTTGCTCAATTAGACGGCGAAGAACCAACTGAAGTTTACGAAATGGTTTTATGTGAAATGGAACGTCCACTATTAGACCTAACTATGCAATTTACTCGCGGTAACCAAACTCGCGCAGCTAACTTACTAGGTATCAACCGTGGTACTTTACGTAAGAAATTAAAGAAATACGGCATGAACTAAGCACTGCTTAGCCATTGCAACAAAAAGCCCATTTAGTTTTGCTAAATGGGCTTTTTCTTTAGCGTTATAAAATACAACTTATAACTACTAGGTTCGACCATCATTTCATATTAGTATGCTCAGTAAGCTAATTGACTGATAATATAACATTTTCAATGCAATCTTATTCTAATTCCCAACAATTCAACCGTGGTGTTATCGATTCGATTCCCTTGGTATTAGGCGGTCTGCCCTTTGGCGTAATTTTCGGAACGCTAGCGATGAATGCGGGTTTTGATATTTGGCAGACTATAGGCATGTCGAGTATTGTCTTTGCTGGTTCGGCGCAATTTGTGGCAGTGGGAATGCTCGCCGCAGGTACATCAATGGGCTTTATCGTCGGTGCGACTATTATTATCAACCTGCGCCATCTCATATACGCTGCTAGCATGTTGCCTCACGTTAAGCATTTACCACAGAAATGGCGTATTCCTTTAGGTTTCCTATTGGTCGACGAAGTATTTGCCGCCACCTATCCGCGCTATTTACAAAACCCTCAAGCCGATAATAATCATTGGCATTACCTCGGTGTTGGCGTGTCATTTTTTGTCAGCTGGAATATCGCGACCGTCGTAGGTATTTTCTTTGGTGCCAATGTCGAAGGAATTGGTAATTGGGGCTTAGATTTCGCTATGTCGGCGACTTTTATTGGTATGGTGATGCCGCATTTGGTCAACAAGCCAATGGTCGCGGGAGTACTAACCAGTGCCATTGTAGCTGTTGTTACTTATTCACTGCCTCATAAACTCGGCTTAGTCATCGCATCAATCAGCGGTATGGCAGTCGGATATCTGCTTGATTCTCGCCGAGTACAGGAGGCGAACTAATGAATATTTGGCTGTTAATCGCCTTAATGGCATTGGTCACTTTTAGTATTCGCTATGCGCTTTATGCTAAGGCAAACAACATCGCGCTACCAACCAAACTAGAGCGTGCATTAAAGTTTAGCGCGCCTTGTGTGCTCACTGCGATCTGGGTGCCCAGTGTTGTGATGCCAACTGGTGAGCTAGATATATCGCTTAATAATCCCTATTTTGTCGGCGGTTTGATTGCGGTGATTATTGGTCTGTGGAAGAAAAACACCTTGCTAACCATTGTTGTCAGCATGGCGTGCTTCTTCAGTTACAAGTGGTTTATTGGCTAAGCATATATTCGTAAATGTCTCCTTGGATCGGTAAGCGCTTCACCCAATAGATACTTTTTTGATCAGGCGATATTGTGTATTGATGGACGAATTCCGCAGTTGTTGCCATCATCATCTCTTCCGTACCAGAATTTAAATTGCTGCGCCAAATTCCCGATTTAGGCCGATAAAAGTACAGGTTATCACCGACAATACGCCAGTTGAGCCAGTTAATACGATCAAAATCCTTAATTATTAACTCTTCATTACTGCCTTTGCCATCAAGCCGTTTACGCCACAAGCCATCAACGGCGAATTTGGAATAGTAAAGATATTCTTGCCAAATCCAGCCACTATAACCACCTTGTTCGGTAAGCTGAGTGTGATCTTGTCTAGTTCGGTCAAAGCGCCAAAGTTGCCACTGTCCCGTATGATTACTGCTATAAATAACACTTCTTTCATCACTGCTAACATCATAGTTAACGACATAGCTCGATTGCGGCGACGCAAATAATTTGTGTAGCTGTTTAGAATCCAGATCTATTTCGTAAATCGAACCTTGTTTACTAAAGACTAAGTACTTACCGTCTGACGAGAGCTCATAACGCACGAACTGTAAATTGAAAGGCAAATTTATGTCTAAAAGCTGAGCCTGTTGTTCTGATACTTGCCACCATTGATGGTTATTAAAGCGTGTAGACAACACTAGCTTTCTATCTTTTTGTACACGAGGAAGAAGCTCAATTTGCCCACTTTCTTGCCACACTCTTTGCTGCTTGGAGTCAATGTCAAACTTAACGATTTCGCTATTTACTAGCGCCGAGCTAAGCAAAAGATGATTCTGGTTAGCCCCCTGATAGATAGCAAGGGAGTTAATATTGGTGGTTAACTCTTTAAGTAGTTGTAACTCATTATCGACTTGAAAAAGCGCATGATCATTCGCCACCATCAGTTTTTCAGAATTTGGTATCCAAGCGAGATGCTTAAGGCGCTTGGCAAAACTACGACGTTTTAGTAATTGCTGTTGTTTAAAGACCAATAGCTCTGTTTCTTCTTCACTTACATAACGCAGTACAGCAATCAAATCACTATCAAGTTGCGCCGCCACCTTAAAGTCGCCACGGGTATTGTTATCACTCGTTGGGTTGGTAATTTGCTGCAAACGTGAGGTATCAAGCTGATAGTTATAAACTTGATAGGGATGAGATTTACTAAATCGCTTGTTGAAATAAATCGTATTGTTACCGCCCCAAACCAATGTACTTGGCAATTCGCTGCAAGATGCAATGGTTTTAGATTCCCGCGTAGCTAAATCCATCACGTAGATTTCACACTGCTTACTATCTTTCGCGTACACAACCTGTTGGCCATCCGGTGAAAGTGCAGCCAAAGCGTTTTCTAGAATAATCTGTTTAGTGTGGGAGCGCGTATTATACAAATACACCCGTTGCCGATGTTCAGCATCGAGATGATGAAATAATAAAAATGCGCCATCCAGACTTGTCGAAATTTTGTATTCCCAGCCTTTAAGCCCGATCAAAGGGCCGTGTTTTAGCGTCAATTGAGGGATTTCAGTGCGTGGCGAATATTGTTTAACAGCAAATACACCGCCAATAATTACTGCGATTAAGATTAAAGCCAATGCAAAAATCCAATTGGCAGGCCGTTTTGAACTAGCAGCGTCAATAACTACGTCAGATTGAGGTTGCAATGCTTCAACTGATGCCACCAATCGATAACCTTGAGTCGGCACCGTTTCCACAACATCTCGATCTGTCAATGCTGAAAAATGTCCTCGCAACAAAGACACAGTTCGATTAATGGCACTTTCCCCCACCACTCGATTATTCCAAACATCAACAATCAACTGTTCACGGGTGACGATTTGTCCTTCTGCCTCAATTAACGTTGATAACAAGGCAAAAACTTTAGGCTCAAGATGACGAGTTTCATCGTCCTTTTTCAAAAAACGCTGTGTAGAATCAAAGATAACACCTGCAATAACACAGCTCATAATAATACGTATTCCATTGAATTTATTAAACTTTTAAAAACATAACACAAACATAATAAAAACATAAGCTCAAACTATGTCACCTAATACTCTCTCGTGATGCTATGAGTATCACCACAATAACTAACAACAACTATCAACAAAAAGAGAGAGATTATGCGTCGACATACCTACTTATTAAGCGCCCTGCTCGCCACTTCTTGGCTTATTTCAGGATGCAATGGCTCGGTGAAAACTTCAAGCACCTCTAGCAACGCAACCTTACCGCCAAACCTTGAATCAGTCGCTATTCAAGATAGAAAATATTACATTGCAAAATCCGAAGCGGGATTGAACCCCAACAAATCTTATAAACTACTACTCGCTTTGCATGGTTCAATGCAAGGAGCCATTAGCATGCAAGAAATGGCCATTTTGGAGAGTGAAGCAAACAACTATTTAGTTGTCTATCCTCAATCAAAAGTAGAAGAATGGAACGAAGGTTGTAACTGCAACAAGCCACATCGATTGGGCGTCGATGATCTCGGATATATTGAAAATATCGTCAAAGACATCAAAGAAGATTACAACATTCTCGAAGATGAACTCTACGCGGTTGGCTTCTCCCAAGGTGGACTCTTTGCACAAAACCTCATGTGTAATAGCCAGTTGCAATTTAAGGCCATCGCAACTATCGCTGCGCCAATGTCTAAGCAGCTATCTGAAAGCTGCCAGATTGAAAACGATACTAACTACCTTATCGTTCAGGGTAAAAAAGACACAGTGCTTCCTTATCAAGGCCAACCCAATGGCAACTTCGCGCTTATTAGTAGCGAACAAGCTATCGACCTTATCGCCAAGCAAAACAATATTGAAACCGAAGCTGAGCTAACTAGCACGGATAAAATGGAGCAGCGTGTTTATCAAAATGACGAGCACATCAATAAACTTGTGGCGATTGAAGATGGTCAACACAGCTGGTCGTTTGTCGACTACAACACCACAAAGGAAGTGATTGCATTTTTTGACTCTGTCAGTAGCAAAGCAATGGATGCGCAATCGAGTCTTTATCGAGTAGATACAGATGAAGGTAGTAAAGAAGTTCACGTGCGCAGTATGGGGCTTAACCATCAGGGGCCGGCGGTAATTCTACTCTCAGGCTTTAACAAGAATTATCACGCCGACAGCGCCTGGTTTGCCTTGTTGCAACCGCTAATCGCCAAAACCCACCGCGTTCATGTTATTGAGCGCTTAGGCAATGGATTTAGTAGCCTGAGCGACAAACCATCTTATACCTCTTTTGCCCCACTGCTAGAGCAGACCCTCAAGCATCTTGGCGAGCAAGAAATTATTATGGTGAGTTACGCCAGTAGCAATCTGTTATCACAGGCGTGGTACAACTTACCCGATACATCTACAACAGCAGTAAAAGGCATGGTTTGGATCGACCCTGATGTACTGTTACCTCACTCAATCGCCCACTATCAAGATTATCCTGTTTCTTGGTTCCGACAAGTTGAAGAGCACCTTATTCCGCACATAGAGGCTGGAAAATGGACTGAGCGAACGTTGGGAAAACTCGAAGCAGAGCGCACAGAACATCAAGCCTTGGTAAGTGATAAATACACAAATGATGTTGATTGGAGTTACTACGATGCCATCAGTCAAAGTCGCGCTTCAATCGATAAACAAATAATCCGTGCAAGAGAGGTTATAAATTACCACGACGATCTAAACACTGTATCTGAGTTTGAAATCACGGACGCTGTGCCTATCACCATCATCGACACCGATTTTGAACTCAAAGAAATCGAAAACGCTGAGCCAGAATACGTGGAAGGCCTGACTAAATGGCATCAAGAAGGAACTCAGTGGAGCCAGATGATAGCTAAACGTACTCATGGTCAGTACATTCCCTTGGAAAATAGCAGCCACATGGTGACATTCCAACATCCAGAGGTAATTATCGAGGCGATAACCCACCTACTAAAATAGCCAATAAGTTCCGTGTCCCTTTTGCGTCACAAGGCAACTTGTGGCGCCTTTTTGCTAACTTACTGTTTCAAAAATAAAGTGCTGTCTCAAAACAAAGATGCAAAGGTAAGGAGCTAAAACAACGTCACCTCATCGCTGTCTTCTAATTTGCTCGATGCGATAGCCGCTTTTCCCGTGAGCTGTTGATACGCCATTCGCTCATCTTCGGTGGTATAAGTCGCCGAGTTAATATGTAAGAACTCATCGATATCGATGGGATAATGACTTTCACACTTAAAGCTAAGCTCAGTCATCGAGGCGCTCATGTGCGACATGATTTGCGAAACTCGATCTTGAAATTGAATAGATTCAATCCCTTGTTCGGCGTTATGGACAATTTGATTTGAAATAAGCTCGAATTCCCCTTCCATCAACTGACCGTGCGACAGCTGCCCTCCAGCTTTTAAATGTTCGATGGTGTTAGTGAAATACTGACAAACTCGATTGATCTCGCGGGTAGATAAATCAATGCAATCTTGAATGTGCTGTGACCACAATGGAAACACTTTACGGCCAAACTGCGGCACCGAATTGGCAAGTTCTTCGGCTTTTTTCTTGTCTTTTGTCAGTTGAACTACCTGTTTTTGAAGATGATGGTTCTTAGCTAAGAGCGAGTTCATTGCTTGCTGCTTGATATAACCAAGTACGATGTCGGCAAATACTAAACAAACCGCAATCACCACCAGAATCAATGGGGGACTATAGCTAGCTAATAGCACTGCGATTAAACTCAATACACCAGTAGGTAATTTTAGAATGTATTGCTCAACACTTTTCATGATTCAGTCCCTTTTTGACCGCAGTATTAAATTCGCTCCCGAATTCACCAACATAAAGCATGAGATTTTGATATGCAATCATTCGCAAAAACTCTCAAAAATAAGCTGTTAGCCTAGAAATCCACTTTAATTGACGAAAACACGAATTTTTTTGCCAAATAGATCACGTTTTCTTGTAAAATGAGCGCCGAATTTTTGAGGTGACTCACAAAGTGTCATCAGATAGAGCTTTTATGATTAGCATCTTCTACATAAGATACTGAATGATAAAAACTTTTAATCAACTTACTCAACGAGGCTTCATCCTAATGTCAGCATCAAGACCTATCAAACGCGCATTACTGAGCGTTTCAGATAAAACTGGTATCGTCGAATTCGCTAAATCGCTTAGCGATCGTGGCGTAGAAATTCTTTCTACCGGCGGTACGGCCAAATTGCTGGAAGCAAACGGAATCACCACCATCGAAGTATCTGACTACACAGGTCATCCAGAAATCATGGACGGCCGTGTTAAAACGCTACACCCTAAAGTTCACGGCGGCATCTTGGCACGTCGCGGTACTGACGAAGCAGTTATGGAAGCCAATAACATCAACCCTATCGACATGGTTGTTGTTAACCTTTACCCATTTGCTGATACTGTTGCCAAAGAAGGCTGCACATTAGAAGACGCTATCGAAAACATCGATATCGGCGGCCCAACTATGGTTCGTTCAACGGCGAAGAACCACAAAGACACTACTATCATCGTTAACGCTAGCGATTACGATCGCGTCATTGCGGAAATGAACGAAAATGACGGTGCAACAACTTACGAGACGCGCTTTGACTTAGCTATCGCTGCATTCGAGCACACTGCGGCATACGATGGCATGATTGCGAACTACTTCGGTACTATGGTGCCATCACACCGTGAAGCAAGCAGCGAAGATTCTAAATTCGCACGCACTTTCAACACGCAATTAATCAAGCAACAAGATTTACGCTACGGTGAAAACAGCCACCAACAAGCTGCTTTCTACGTTGAAGCCAATCCGACTGAAGCATCAGTATCGACCGCTAAGCAGCTACAAGGTAAAGCGCTATCGTTTAACAACATCGCTGACACAGACGCTGCACTAGAGTGTGTTAAAGAATTTAGCGAACCAGCCTGTGTTATCGTTAAGCACGCTAACCCATGTGGCGTTGCTATTGGCGACGACATCCTAGGTGCTTACGATCGCGCGTTTAAGACTGACCCGACATCAGCATTTGGCGGTATCATCGCCTTTAACCGCGAGCTAGATGCTAAAACAGCGCAAGCAATCGTTGATCGTCAATTTGTTGAAGTGATTATCGCACCTACCGTTAGCGATGAAGCAGTGGCCATTGTCGCGGCGAAGAAAAACGTTCGCTTACTCGCCTGTGGTGAGTTCAGCACTAAAGACGCTGGCCTTGACTACAAGCGCGTTAACGGAGGCATGTTAGTACAAGACAAAGATCTTGGCATGGTGACCGAAAGCGACTTAAAAGTTGTTTCAAAACGTCAACCAAGCGAGCAAGAATTAAAAGACTTAATGTTCTGTTGGAAAGTAGCTAAGTTCGTTAAATCAAACGCTATCGTTTACGCCAAAGACGGCATGACAGTTGGTGTTGGCGCTGGCCAAATGAGCCGCGTTTACTCAGCTAAAATCGCAGGCATCAAGGCAGAAGACGAAGGCTTAACAGTACCGGGTAGCGTAATGGCATCAGATGCATTCTTCCCATTCCGCGACGGTATCGACGCAGCAGCTGCTGCTGGCATCACTTGTGTGATTCAGCCAGGTGGTTCGATTCGCGATGAAGAGATTATTGAAGCGGCTGATGAGCATGGCATGACGATGATATTTACCGGCATGCGTCATTTCCGCCACTAGATTAATGTTTGGTTACAAACCCAACATTTAATAGCATTAGAAAGAATTTAAATTTAGGTAACTTTATGAATATTTTAGTTATTGGTAGTGGCGGCCGTGAGCACGCATTGGCGTGGAAAGCGGCACAATCTAATAAAGCAACACAGGTTTTTGTGGCTCCGGGTAACGCAGGTAGTGCGTTAGAAGATAAGATCACTAACGTTGATATCGATGTCTGTGATATCGACAAGCTTATTGCGTTTGCCAAAGACAACAACGTTGAAATGACCATTGTTGGTCCAGAAGCGCCGCTAGTTATTGGTGTAGTTGATGCTTTCGAAAAAGCAGGCTTAAACTGTTTCGGTCCACGTGAAGGCGCAGCACAACTTGAAGGCTCTAAAGCCTTCACTAAAGACTTCTTAGCCCGTCATGACATTCCAACGGCGTGGTATCAAAACTTTACTGAAATCGATCCAGCCATTGCTTATGTGCGTGAAAAAGGTGCGCCTATCGTGATTAAAGCCGACGGTTTAGCGGCTGGTAAAGGCGTTATCGTTGCCATGACATTAGAAGAAGCAGAAGAGGCTATCAAAGATATGCTCGCGGGCAATGCTTTTGGTGAAGCAGGCAGCCGCGTAGTTATCGAAGAATTCCTCGATGGCGAAGAAGCGTCGTTTATCGTGATGGTTGATGGCAACAATGTGCTACCTATGGCAACTAGCCAAGATCACAAGCGCGTTGGTAATGGTGATACGGGCCCTAACACTGGCGGCATGGGTGCATACTCTCCTGCGCCTGTAGTGACACCAGAACTGCACGATCGCATTATGGAGCAAGTCATCTACCCAACGGTTAATGGTATGAAAGCCGAAGGCAATACCTACACAGGTTTTCTCTACGCTGGCCTGATGATCATGAGCGATGGCACACCTAAGGTCATTGAATACAACTGCCGCTTTGGCGATCCAGAAACGCAACCTATTATGATGCGCCTCCAGTCTGATTTAGTTGAACTAGTACAAGCGTCATTCGACAAGCGCTTAGATCAAGTTGAAGCAAAATTTGACGAGCGCGCTGCGGTAGGTGTTGTCCTTGCAGCTGGTGGCTATCCAGCTAGCTACAACAAAGGCGATGTAATCACTGGCATTAGCGATGCAACCGACAACGCTAAGGTATTCCACGCTGGTACTAAGATGGTTGACGGTAATGTGGTTACTGCTGGTGGCCGCGTATTGTGTGCAACAGCATTAGGTAATAGCGTAACCGAAGCACAACAAAGTGCTTATGAGCTAACTAAAGCTATTGAATGGAAAGATGTTTTCTATCGCACCGATATCGCCCACCGCGCGATTGAGCGAGAGGCATAGGTTCCAATAGGCGCTTAATACATCTCTGTGTTAAGCGCTTTTTATCCCCTCACTAAAGCTATTGATTTCGACAGTAAAAACCACCCAAACCAGCTCAATGACCTATTGAGAATGCACTACAGAACGTGTATAAATTAGGTTAGATTTTGAATAGTTAGTTGTCCTGATTTACCCAATACCAACACCGCAATCGAGGCTCATCGAATATGAGTCATAGATAGCCATGCAACTAACAGAGCAGCACGGATAAAGGAATTCGATTTGGTACCTCACCCTAACGACTCGGGTCAACAACAAGAGAAATCACAGCCCAAGCGTTCACTGCGTGGAAAACTTACCATTTCCCTGATTTTAACCAGTATTATCATTTTACTACTGACCTTTGCTGGTTTTGTTTTTTACGACAAAACCACCCATAGAACCGATTACATCAACGATATAGACGCCATCAGTCAGGCAGTTTCTAACAACGCCGGTATAGCGCTCGCCGAAGACAATCATCAAATGGCAATTACGGTGTTAGAGTCGTTAAAATACCATCCCAATATTCGTTATGCCCGCTTATCAGACAACGACCACAATGAAATCGCCACCTATGTTAACAATTGGGATATCAGCAACTTAGGCGATAACAAACAGCCAGCAGTGATCATTAATGATGCGGCAATAGAAATATTTAAAGACATTGTCGTCAACGACTTTGTGATTGGCTATTTACATGTTGTTGCCGATACTGACGAGCTGCATATGCGTCAGTTTGAGTTTATTTATATCGGCGGCGCTTTGCTGTTACTAGCGATTCTAATAAGTGCAGTCTTGTCATCTAACATCGTAAAATCCTTTACTAAACCCGTTTACAAACTGGCCAACTTTTCCCGTCAGATTAGTCGCGATAAAGACTACAGCAAACGCGCTCCCACCAGTGAAATTCGTGAAATTGATACCCTAGTAAGCAGTATCAACGGCATGCTTGGTGCAATTTCAGGTGCACAAAATGCACTTAATGAGAGTAAAGAGCGCTTGTCATTAGCTCTTAAAGGCGCAGGCGAAGGTTTGTGGGATCTCGATTTAAACACCCAAAAAATATTCCTCGATAAACACAGTACTGCTGTACTGGCGATGGGCGATGAAGATGTGTTGCTAAGTCCGCGTCAACTCATCGAAAAAATACATCCCGCAGACAGAGCCCGCTTTAAGGAATACAGCAACTCGTTTATTAATAATAATCAAAAACACTTTAACATTGAGTTTCGCGCCAGCGCCGACGTTGACTGGGTTTGGCTACGCCTGACAGGCGAGATTTCGCGCTGGAATGATAATCAAGTACCGCAGCGCTTAACAGGCACGCTGCTCGACATCACCAAACAGCGTGAAACCCAAGCCCAAGTTAGGCTCTACGCTTCTGTATTTGATAACACCAGCGACGCTATCGCTATTTTAGATGCACACCTAAATGTGGTGGCGGTGAATATGGCCTTTACCGATATCACCCAATATTCAGCGCTTGAGATGAAAGGCAAGCCACTGCCAGTGCTGAGCCAACTGATGAGCAAAGAGCACATCGAAGAGCAACTAAAAACCTGTGGGCACTGGCAAGGAGAAGTCTCCGATCATCGTAAAGACGGTTTTCAATACGTGCTAGAACTAGCGCTCAATACTGTTAAGCCTTCTGACGAGCAAGATTACAACTATGTCGTCGCCGTGTTTTCTGATATTACCCAGCGTAAAAAAACGCAAGACGAGCTGTTCTTTATGGCCAACTACGATCCACTGACCAAGCTCGCCAATCGCGCCATGTTCCAAAACTCATTTGCCAATGCCATTAATAACGCACAGCGCCACGAACAAACCTTGGCAATTCTATTTATCGATCTCGATAAATTTAAATTAGTTAACGATACCTTAGGCCACGATGCTGGTGATGAGCTACTGATTCAAGCAGCCAAACGCTTGCAAAGCCATGTTCGCCAAACCGACATTGTGTCTCGCTTATCTGGTGATGAATTCACCATCATTTTAGATAACATTAATGATGTTAGTCAGGTGCAAACTATCGCCACCAAAATCCAGCAAGATTTTCAGCGCGACTTCAAACTCCAAGATCAGTTGACCAATATCGGTACCAGCATCGGTATTGCCATTTATCCAAGCGACGGCACCGATGTCGACACCTTGCTTAAAAATGCCGATACGGCAATGTATTACGCTAAAACCAATGGCCGTAACAACTTCCATTTCTTTAGCAGCTCAATGAATGAACTAGCTGAGCGCCGCAACCTTGTAGAAGTGGAACTGCGCGAAGCTATCAAGCGCAAAGAAATAGAAGTACTTTATCAGCCCAAAATACAGGCTGACACCGAAGCTGTTTACGGTTTTGAAGCCTTGGTACGTTGGCACCATCCAACCATGGGGCTAGTCTCTCCGGATGAATTTATTCCGGTGGCAGAAGAAGTGGGAATCATCCGCGAATTGGGACAATACATCTTCCGCACGGCGACTAATCAACTCATTCACTGGCATTCTATGGGCTATACCAATGTTCATATGGCGGTTAACGTGTCAGCACGAGAATTCCAACTCTCTGATTATCCGTTAGAGCTTGCTAAGTTAATAAATGAATTCGATATAGCATCCCATTTCATCGAGTTAGAACTTACCGAAAGCATTGTAATGGACGATCCTGAGAAAATGACCCTAATGCTCGATGTCATAAAAAACCTCGGTTTTACACTGTCTATCGACGATTTTGGCACTGGATATTCATCGTTGAGTTACTTGCAGAAATTGCCAGTAGATGTGTTAAAAGTGGATCAGTCTTTCGTGCGGGATATCGAACACAATCCAAATAGCAGCGCCATTGCTAAAGCGATAGTATCAATGGCTCACAGCCTCAATTTAAAAGTTGTTGCAGAAGGGGTAGAAACCGAAGCGCAGCTCGACTTCTTCAAGCAAAACGGCACCGAATTAATTCAAGGCTATTACTTTAGTAAACCCTTAACTAAAGACGAAGCGCGTCGCTTCTTACACGAGCACTCCGCGCCTCAAAATCATTAATAACTGCTACTCTTAATACTTTGTAGAAGAGCGCTTAGCGCTCTTCCCCTGCCTCATCAACTTCCACGATTTCTGTTTCTAATAACGCTGCTTCAACCCACTGTTTAACAGCTTCATTATTCATTACAGTATCGCGATACTGAGCATTAGAAGGCAGCAATGAAATGCCATAAGTTTCAAACCGCATTATCACCGGAATATACATACAATCGGCAATTGAAAAGTCACCGAACAACCACGGCCCGCCGCTATTTTGTAATAAGCGATGCCATAGCAGTTGCATTTGATTGATTTCGGATTTGGCCTCAGGCGACAACTCAACGCGACGCTTAGCGCGAATATTCATTGGCATCTCATTACGAATAGCACCAAAGCCACTGTGCATTTGTGCGCTAACACTGCGAGCAACAGCTCGCTGTGCCGGATCTTTTGGCCAACCACGCCCTGCGAGACAGGTTTCATTAACGTATTCACAAATCGCTAATGAGTCCCACACATTAAGCTCTTTATTTACCAGTACTGGCACTTTTTTACTGTCGGAATACTGCGCCAAACGCTCAGATAGCCCATCAGGCGTTAATGATTCCAATTGCTCGGTAAAATTAACATTAAAGTGGGTCATTAATAGCCAAGGTCGCATCGACCAGGTCGAATAATTTTTATTGCCAATAACCAGTTTCATAAAAAGTCTTTCCCCTTTTAACAATTCGTCGCCGCTCCCAACCATCCATGGTTTCGCGGCATACGGTTCGTCCTGAACGTAAAAAAGCCGTTTATCAAAGATAAACGGCTTTTATGACAAATCAATGACCAATTAGTTTAGGGTCACTATATTTACTTAATTACTTGTGGAACGGACGCGATAACTCGTTCACTGCTTTAATAAAGGTACCAGCATTCTCTGGTGGCACATCTAAGTGAATACCGTGGCCTAGGTTGAATACGTGACCAGTATTATCGTGACCGTATTGCTCGAGAATGTGCTGAACTTCTTGTTGAATACGCTCTGGAGAAGCGTAAAGCATTGATGGATCCATATTGCCTTGTAGTGCAACTTTATCGCCAACGCGCGCTTTAGCGTCGCTGATATCGATAGTCCAATCTAAACCTACAGCATCACAGCCTGTTGCAGCGATTTCTTCAATCCACTGACCGCCATTTTTAGTAAACAGTGTCACAGGAACGCGACGGCCTTCGTTTTCACGAGTCAAACCATCAACGATTTTTGCCATGTAACGCAATGAGAATTCACGGTAGTCGCGTGGTGATAAGATACCGCCCCACGTGTCGAAAATCATTAGTGATTGCGCACCTGCTGCAACTTGCGCGTTTAGGTATGAGATTACTGAATCAGCTAACTTGTCTAATAGCAAGTGCAATGTTTGTGGCTCAGCAAACGCCATCTTCTTGATCTTAGTAAACGCTTTAGACGTGCCGCCTTCAACCATGTAAGTCGCTAGTGTCCACGGGCTACCAGAAAAACCGATTAATGGAACATCGCCATTTAAGCCTTTGCGGATAGTGCGAACAGCATTCATTACATAACCTAGCTCGTCTTCTGGATCAGGAATACCGATCTTTTCTACGTCGCGTAAACACGTGATAGGACGGTCAAATACCGGACCTTCACCTGTTTCAAAACGCAAGCCTAAGCCCATCGCATCAGGAATAGTTAAAATATCTGAGAATAGAATTGCCGCATCTAAGTCATAACGACGCAATGGTTGCAGTGTTACTTCACACGCGAAATCAGCATCGCGACACAGCGACATAAAATCACCAGCCTTCGCACGTAATTCGCGATATTCTGGTAAATAGCGCCCTGCTTGACGCATCATCCATACTGGAGTTTGATCAACCGGTTGCTTTAACAACGCACGTAAATAACGATCATTCTTTAACTCAGCCATTAACACTAGCCCTTCGATAATAAAATTGCGCGCTATTGTATCACCGACTTAGGCTAAAAAACTAACCTAGATCAAATGATTTGTGCTCAACAGCAATGAAAACAATCTGATATTTATTCTACAAAAGGAACATGGTAGTTTAATAATAATTTAATCAAAATAATTAACTTAACCATTAATCTGTGCAAATAAAGGATGAAAGCATGTTAAAAGTTGTTAGTTTGTTGTGTGGTTTTATTTATTTAAGTAATCAGGCAGTAGCTAATAATATAAATTACAAGCTTTATGTAGATGCAGATTTTTCAAATACGCCACAATCCAGCCAAGCGATAAGTCAAGGAATTAAAACAGCATTAGTAGATGCGAACTTACGACAGAATATTAGCTTTGAAGTTGAGCACAAAGACCACAAAGGAGTCGCTCGCCTTAGCCACCTGAATATGCTGGAGTATAATAAAACACCTTCTGTCCTAGCAGTATTTACTGGCCTACATTCGGTACCAGTATTAAAAGCAAAACACCTCATAAATCAGTCTAAAATACTTACCTTGGATCCTTGGGCGGCTGCCGGCCCAATCACACGGCCTGAAACAAGTGATAACTGGATATTTCGTCTTTCAATTGATGATACAAACGCGGGGACTTTTATTAGTGATTCATCTACAAATGAAGGGTTTAAGAAGCCACATTTATTACTAGAGCGGACATTGTGGGGACGTTCGAATCAAAAAACGATGACTGCTGCGCTGTCTAAGTACAACATAAAACCACAAACATCATGGTTTAATTTGAACCTGACCTTACCTCAAGCGACTCGCATTCTTAAGAAAATAAAAAGTAATGGGCACGACTCTATATTTCTTGTGGCAAACACTCCCGAAGGAGTTACGATAGCTAAAGCCATGGCAAATTTGCCACCAACTCAGCGCCTTCCAATTCGCAGCCATTGGGGCATTACAGGCGGAAATTTCACGAATCAGGTGCCACATAGTCAACGTAAGAAGCTTGATCTTACTTTTATCCAAACTAAATTCTCAATGTATCAACCACAACACAAGCAGCGGGTAAAATCATTGATGACCCGTATTCAACAAGCAAATCCCGAGATTAAGAACATTAGTGATATTCCATCACAAACTGGCTTTATACACGCTTATGACTTAACAAAACTATTTCTACAAGCAGTGAATCAATGTTATATCACTGGCGATCGAAAAAATGATAAACAATGTATTCATTCAGCCTTAGAAAACCTTACAGCTCCTGTGCATGGTTTAATCAAAACATATCGCCAACCCTTTTCTGTATACACCACTGACTCACCTCAGGCTCATGAAGCACTGCGAATAGAAGATTATGCGATGGGCTACTTTGCCGAAGATGGACTAATTCGCTTAATCGACTGAGGACTAATCGCCTTATCGATTCAGTACAGCGTCAATCAATTGCCTTGCAATAGTATGAGTGCCGGGGATTTCCGGTAACTCATCTTTGCTAAACCAATCGGCGGCCATTAGCTCGTGCTCGTCGATTTTTATCTCACCACTGTCATAATCGGCGATGTAACCGATCATCATATTATGAGGAAATGGCCACGGCTGAGAGCCAAAATAACGCACGTTTTTCACCGTAATATTGGTTTCTTCTTTAACCTCGCGCACAACTGTTTGCTCTAGCGTTTCTCCCACTTCGACAAATCCAGCCAATACCGAATAAACCTGACCGCGATTGCGTTTGTTTTTCGCTAGCAAAACCTTGTCATCTTTAACCACCGCCATAATCACCGCCGGCGAAATCCGCGGATAGGCGCGATGGCCACAATCGCGGCATTGCGCAGCCACTTCCCAATTAATAGACAACATGCGGTTCCCACATTGGCCGCAAAACTGATGAGTGCGTACAAAATTAGCCACTTGCCATGCTCGTCCTGCCATTAAGGCGAGCTCTTCGCTAGCATCCAACATTAATTCTCGCAGTCCAAGCCACTGTCCTTGCGGTAAATCAATAGTTTGATGTTGTAAATCCACTAAGATGCACGGCAGAGATTGGTGATAACCCATTAAGAATTTGGGCGCCGATTGATCAAAATCGAGAGCAAGTGACTCCAAGGTTTGACGCGGCAATTGACCGCTGTCTAATACCCAAAACGTCTCCTGAAAACAAAAGAACCACAAGGCTGGTCGCGACGGATTTAAACGTTTAATTTTTTTCATAGTTCTCTTTTGATAACTCGATTCAACACAACATAAAAAATGCGCGGATAATGATTGCTTTCACAAGCTGCATATCTTAACTTTAATACTTAAGGAAATCACACAGGAGACGTTTCATGTTAGAAAAAGTAAAACAAGCACGTCAACAATGGGGCGGTTCTAATCTTTTAATTGATACTTGGCTCACCAAGCGCCAAGAGCTAATTGTTACCTACTGCCAAATTGCCGGCATTCCTCCGTATGAGGAAAACGCCCACCAGCTGCCCAAGGATGAAGACATCAGCGAGTTTTGCACCCGATTAGTAGACTATGTATCAACAGGACATTTCGAAGTCTATCGCGAAGTGGTTTCCGCCTGTGAAGTGCACGGTGAGAGTAGCATTCTACACATCGATGAGTTAATTCCTCAAATTAGTGTCTCCACTGAAATGGCACTTGAGTTTACTGACAAGTACGCCGAAAACGAACACACATTCGACCGCTTTGATGCCCACCTATCAACATTGATTGAAGGATTAGAACAGCGCTTCGAGTTAGAAGATCAACTCTTATCTAATCTGCACGAAAAACACAGTTCGACTGTTTCTTAATTCCACGATAGAGCCGCTCATTCAGCGGCTTTTTTTATTCATGAATAAAAAATACTTCCATAATCATCTAGCCCTACCTGTGCCCTTGCTTGGCTGCCTTTTGGTTACTGCTTGCACTCAGCAAGTTGAACATGACAGCACCGCAACCGAGTTCAAGATTGGTAATACTCCAGCCAAAGTTACGCATGTTAATAAATATATCTCTAACAAAGGTATTTTGAGCGGTCATGATTATGGTTCTAGCTACAGCTTTGCCTATCAGCTAACTGTGCCAGATCTAAAAATTGATTGGCAAAGCCGCGACGAACCTAAAGAAGCGAAGTTGTGCCAGTCCTCTTTACTGATGCTTAAATCCATTGGTAAACACACCAGTTATACTGATGAAGAAACAGTGACCAAAATAACAACCCGCTATGCGAAATTTGTCGATAATAGGTTTTTGTTTAAACTCTTTGGTGATGCTTATTGGACGTATATCTCACAAGAAGATTATTTAAAGAAAACTACCGAATGTGTTGTCGCGGCAATACCGAACGAAAGGCATTATGAGTAATGTTGGATATAAAAAAGCCGCTATAGCAGCGGCTTTCAAGTCAAAGAAATAAGTTATTTACTCACTTTCTTAATTTTCTTTTTAAAACGCTTCACTTCATCTTCCAAATCATCATCGTCGCTGTCATCCACCAGCTTCAATGTTGCGCTGGCTTTAGTCACATTGCCATCGGCGAAATAAAGTTGGGCTAAGCGCATGTTGCCCCATTGCTGGTAGCGATGACCTTCGATTGCCATTAACTGGCTTACCTGCTCGATAGCTTGCTTTACGTTTTCCCCTGATTTAACAGCCACTTTGCCGAGTTGGTAAAGTGCATTGCTCTTTTCCATCTCATCTTGTGCACTTGCAAGGGCATCTAGTAAGTCTTTATGAGCAAGGTTCCACTCTTCATCACCAATGTGTTTCATGGCGCGAATAAACAACAGACGACTGCTTTGCGGATAATCATTGATCCCCTGATTAAGCTCTTTTAGGGCGAGATCTTTTTTATCCATCGACTGATACACGCCCACTAAACTTGCAACGCCCGCCGCGCCGTCAATAGTTTTGAGGTGTTTAGCATGTTCCAGCGCTTTATCGATATCGCCACCCGCTATTCCCGGTGCAAAACGATGAAAACCTATTAGGCCGTTAAGGGTATCTTTGTGGTTAGGATCGAGTTTTAACGCGGCTTCCCATGCTTTAACGCCATCTTTGGCATAACCCATTTTTGAAAAGATACTCGCCTTTTGCGCCATAATCATCGCGCTTTGGCCAAAGCGAAATTGTAGATCGGCATTGTTGGGATTTTTCTCTACCAAGGGCTCCATTAGCTCAAAGGCTTCTTCCGTGTCATTTTGCGCCAATAAAATACGCGCCCACAGTAGCTGCCCTTCAAGCGACTTTGTCGCCATGCCATCAAGTTTTTTATAAGCCGCAACTGCAGCATCTAACTTGCCTGCTTTTAACGCTTCATCAACGCTGGTTTGTGAGGCCCAAGCAGAATGAATGCTTGTTATTACCAAACCCGTGCCAATTAAAATCTTCTTAAATCCCGCCATGTTTTTATATCTTCCTGTAATTTTCTATCCCAACACAGACCGTGAAATAATCAGAAAGTTTCTAGGGCCTGTTGATCTTTCGAGGATGAATTTTGTGCAATTGACAAGGCTTTTTCGCAAGGCATGAGGAGCGACGCCTAGTTTACCTAGGTGAGCGACGAAAAACGCCGCGAAAATGTCTTGTCATTGCATCCGAAGGACAGCGTTTGTTCGTGATTTCTACGGCGTTATCGCCTGCTAGCATAGCCCGTTAAGCGTCGCAGGCTCTGCCTTGTATAAAATCCGAACAATTCGCTGCAAAAGCCTTCACCAAAGGTCAACAGGCCCTAATGATTCGTCGTGCCAGTCACCACAGCGCAGTTGCGTTGTTTCTTCGCTTGATACAAGGCTTTGTCAGCTTCGACATAGAGCGCCTGCGGATCGCACATTTGTGGCGGCATCAACACATAGCCACCGATAGAAATCGTTAAGTAATCACTGATCAGGCTCTCGCTATGCTTGATGTGTAGAAACTCTATGCTCGTCCGAAGTTTATCTAAGAACAGCTGACTTTCAGCGATCGTGGCGCGCGAGAAGATAAGCGCAAACTCTTCTCCGCCAATACGGAACACATAATCACTCGGACGCTTGAGACACTCCATCAGCTTTGTCGCGACTCGTTGCAGTGCAATATCACCTTGTGGATGGCCATAGTGATCGTTGTATTTCTTAAAGAAATCGATATCGATAATCGCCAAGGTAATGTTGTAATCATGACGTTTGGCCAACCGCAATTCCTTGTTGAGTAAATCGTCATAACTGCGGCGATTTGGTAGCGCTGTTAATTTGTCCACCACCGACAATTTCTTGTTAGTCACATCGTTGAGAATATTGGTGTAATTGACGATGCGGTAACTCTCATCGAAGTTAGGCAACACTGAAGAATGGGCCCAAAATGTTTGATGCTCTGATGTTGAGTGTTGGATTTCCCCCGTCCATTCCATGCCAGTTGAAACAACGCGCAGAATATCTTTGGTTAGCTGCTCGCTTTGCGCTGAGTTATCAAAGAAATGACTCGGCTTACCAATAAGATCAGACTTCATACAGCCCAAGAAGCGACATAGTGCATTGCTGGCATCTATCACTTTACCTGACTTATCGAGTGTCGCCATCATGATTTGTTGGTCAATGAGATGATTACGACGAATACGATCCTTATTGGCAGCGCGTAGACTGCGCACCACATAAATGGAGAACAAAATCACCATAATCACCGCTAGCGTGGAAAACCCAGCGTTAATAAACAGAGCATGCTCTTTACTCTGCTGGGCACTGCTGTGAAATTGCTGCGCCTTGTTATAAGCAAACTCCACCAGCGCTTCAACTTCAAGATTCAGCTTGGCGACATGAGAGGCGCCCTTGCCCACCGTAATCGCCGAAGCTTGCTGTTGCTTACCTTCTCGCATTAACGCAATCACCTCATTGCGAATAGGCTGCCAATCAACAAAGCTTTGATAGGTTTCTTTAATTTGAGATTTTTCACCAAGGAAACGTTCAAAGATGATGTCAAAATCTGCTAGCGCGGCCTGTTCGTGCACTGCCACTCGAGACACAGCCCATTCCATTTGCTCCTGGTTTTGCGATAGCACCACATCTTTCATATGACGGTGCATAGATACCAAATGAAAATTGATATTTTTGGCGGCATTGGAAACGGTGAAGGGATGCTTGTACAAACTGTCCATGTCATCTGCGATATCGTTAAGCTGCTTTTGCGAGCCAAAAGCTAGCGCGATAACAATTATTACAATGGCAGAAAAACCAACTGAAATCTTCTTGTAGACCATGAGCTTTATAATCCTGAGTTACTACTCTAAATTATAAATTGTCTGGCTAACGACACTTTGTTTTAGATCAATTGTAATCTCGGCTTTACTGCGAGACCATAGACAAAAAAGCCCTCGCATTCGAGGGCTCTTTTATTAGGGTTCGTTAACGTTTAATGACTAACGTTTGAACTCTGATTTCTCGCTCCATTGTGGCCACACGCTTTCTTTCGATAACTCATAACCAACTTCGAAGAAAGCCTGCATGTCTTCAACAGCGCCTGATAAATCCCATTGCTCGCTGTATTCATCACATAAACCGTGGTAACACTTAGCTAATTTAGGACCTAATTCAGCGCGCAGTTTAGCCGTTGCCTCATCGACTGGCTTCTTACCACTTTTCGCATAAAGCGCTGGAATGCCTACGTTAGCAAATGCGAAGTGATCTGAGCGGTAGTAGATGCCAGCTGCTGGGCGCGGATCGCCTGAAATGACACGACCTTGTTTTTTCACAGCGGCTTCTAGGTAATTGTCTAGTTCAGATTGTCCTAAACCGTAAACAGCAACATCAGCGCTGCGACCAACAACATCTAGTGCATCCATATTAATATCTGCCACTGTTTTAGCTGGCGCAATAATTGGGTTTGCAGCATAGAACTTCGAGCCTAACAAGCCCTGCTCTTCAGCCGTTACCGCTAGCATGGTAATTGAACGTTCTGGACGCACTGGCAGTTTAGCGAAGGCTTCGGCTACTTCGATTAACGCCGCAGTACCCGTTGCGTTGTCTACTGCGCCATTGTATATCTGATCGCCAGTTAGACTCTTGTCTGTACCTAGATGATCCCAGTGCGCCGTATAGATGATATGCTCATCGGCTTTAGTGCGACCCGGAAGTGTCGCGATAAAGTTGTTAGATACCGACGTTTTAATGGTGTTTTTCACATCAACAGATGCAGTCAAGTCACCCATCGCCACATGATAAGCGCCTTTAGCGGCTTCTTTTTTCGCAGCTTCAAAATCTAAACCAGCTTTAGCAAATAGCTCTTTAGCTACATCGCTGTTAATCCAGCCTTCTACTTTCACGCGATCTTTGTTTTTATCATCGCGTTGGAAACCAAATTGCTCACCTGACCATGAGTTTTTAACCACGTTCCAACCGTATGATGCTGGTGCAGTTTCATGAACAATAATCGCGCCTGCTGCTCCTTGACGGCTCGCTTCTTCGTATTTGTAAGTCCAACGACCGTAGTACGTCATGGCTTCACCAGTAAACTGCTTAGGATCTTTATTGGCATAGCCCGGATCGTTAACCAAGATAACAACCGTCTTACCTTTAACATCGATGCCTTCGTAATCGTTCCAGTTATATTCTGGCGCATTAACACCGTAACCCACGAACACTAATGGCGAATCTTTGATGCCAATTTCTTCAACGATTTGGCTAGACCCCATTACCATGTCTGTGCCGTATTGGTAATCTTTGCCACCAATCGATAACGTCATATCTGGCGACGCTTCAATAGACACTAGGGGTACTTCTTGGAAGTAGCTATCGCCGTTACCCGGCTCAAAGCCCAGCGCTTTAAACTCTTTGGTTAGGTAATCTAAAGTAAGCTTCTCGCCTTCTGTTGATGGCGAACGACCGCCAAACTCATCAGACGCTAGCACTTTAACGTGCTCAGCAAGTTGCTGTGCATTAATGCTGTTGTAACTTGCAGCAATCGCCGCAGCATCATTAACAGCCACTTCTTTTTGTGCTTGTGGCTTAGAATCATTACAGCCAGCTAAAACGGCGACGGAAACCATCGCTAAACTCAGTATTTTTTTCATTGTTTTTGTTCTTAATTTGAAAGGACGCCGACAGTATAGCCCGAAGCACAGATTAAGCAAAAGGTAGCGTTAAAACTGCCATCAACCTATACTGCCAGCTCATATAAATAGGCGTTCTACTGTCATGACAAAACCACACTCACAGGCTTGCGATAATAACAAACAACCAATTTTAGATAAGTTGCTACCGCTGCTTAGCGATAGGCACGCAGTGTTAGAAATAGGTTCTGGCACGGGGCAACATGCAGTGCATTTTGCAGCGGCGATGCCCCACTTAACATGGCAAACGAGTGATTTAGCTGTGAATCACGACGGTATTAGACAATGGATTAGTGAAAGTGGACTAACTAATGTTAAGCCACCACTGTCACTGGATTTAAATCAGCCGTGGCCAGTAACAAATATTGATGTGCTTTACACTGCCAACACACTACACATTGTAAGTAAGTCTTTAGTGAAAGTCCTATTTAACCAAATTAAACAAAACTTAGCAGACCAAGGGTTGGTGATTATTTACGGCCCATTTAATTACGCAGGCAAGTTCACCAGTGACAGTAATGCATCATTTGATGCTTGGCTTAAAGAACGCGATAATCAAAGTGGTATTCGCGATATTGAGTGGATTATTGAGCTCGCTAAGGAAGCCAATCTGCAACTGCTCAATGATGATGAAATGCCTGCTAATAATCGCTTGCTGTCATTTATAAAAGTTCAATAAATTAATCCCTCTGCTTACCGCTTTACCTTAATCGCCCAATGTAAGGAAATGTAAGCATGTGCAAAGTATTGAAAACTTCAAAGCAAATTTGAAACCTATCTATAAAATCCCGCTCTATTGCTGCGCTAATCGATTACGCCGTTATAAAAACTTTCAGTTTTGCCTTTGCAAAACGACGCACAATACTTGGAGCACTACATGCCATCAAACAATCCATTATTTTCACTTAAGACGCTCGTGATCCCAGCGCTTATGGTTACAGGACTTAGTGCCTGTGGCGGAAGCAGCGATAGTTCGGGGGAAGGCTATGTTACATTTTACAATGCCTCAGCCAACGCACCTGCTATTTTCCTAACTCTCGATGAAAATCTCGATGAAGACGGTACTGATTATTTCGAACAAACCTATAACAGCGTCAGTTTCGGCCAAACCGGCGGTGACAAACTATTAGAAACCAACAACTATGCCATGGAGCTGGCATGGCAAAGTGATGACAGCATTGCCCGTGATGATCTGACCAAGGTTTACGAAAGCTCGATCGAGATAACGAGCGACAACATTCAGTTTGTGGTACTTACCCAAGATATAACAAATCCAGAAGTATTAACTTACACCATTCCTGTTATCGACGATGAAACGGATACCGACGATGATCTATTTAACATGCGATTGTTAAACCTGCATCAAAGTCAAGCCAATATCGATATTTACCTATCAAAGTCTGATGAAACCTTTAACGAAGCGACATTAATCGGCCAAACAGCCTATGGCCAACTCACCGACAATGCCAAGTTCGAACAAGACGACTACATCTTCTACATTACCAACAGCGGCAGTGATGAAGTACTTTACACCTCTGACGAAGTGAATTATTCGTTCGCCTCACAATACGTGATGGTAGTGCGTGAAAACCAAGGTGTTGGCAGTTCACCATTTGTTATCGATCGCGTAAGCAGCGCTAGTGCCATCGAATACGCCAATGACGGCGCGCAAGCCAAACTCACTGTATTTAACGGCATCGAGCAACACGATCTGATCAGCGATTATCAAGGTACACTAGACGTTCACTTAGATGGTTATAACCAAACACCTGATTTTGCCAACCTAGCACAGGGTCAATTTAGTGAATCTATTATCACAGATCGCGGCGATTACAGCCTTGAACTCACTCTGCCGGGTACACAAGAGTTTTTGCTAAAAAACCACTTGGTGACACTCAAAGAAAATGTCGACAGAACCGTGTTCTTCTACCTCGAGGAAGAAAATGTCGATCACGATGGCGACGGTAATGTCGATGAGAATAACGATGGCATCGTTGATGAAATAGAAATTACCATTAACTCGCTTGTCGTAGACAACAGTACTCATCAAGGCATCTACGAGCACGGCGTCAATATCATTAACTTTGTTGACGACGAAGACTTTAGCACCGTGAATTTTTATTTTGTGCGCAGTGATGAAATCATCGATACCGCAGCTAACAAAAAATCAGTCGATTTTGGCGAGCCGCAAAATATCTTGCTACTCAACAATACCTACACCATCTATGCCGTTGCTAAACGCGATTCGAGCGACATTTTACTTATCTCTCAAGAGTTAGTGCTCGATGAAGAAAGTGAAGAACAATTCCTTATTCTGGAAGAAGACGCTGCATCAGCATCTGGCTATAAATTAACACTGGCTAATCAAACTCGATAATGAACTACGCCAGTGGGTGACATCATTCACTGGCGCTTTTTATAACAGAAAAAGTAAACTCGATATGAATAATCAAGTATTAGTCATTAACCTAGATGGTGAAGATAGCTTTCCGTTTAGTCAATCGTTGGCGGACTGCGATCTCACCGTAAAACAATGCGACTCAACACTAGAATGTTTTTATTTATTACAGCGCCAACAATACGCGTTAGTCATCCTCAACATTAGCAAGCCCAATTTCAACGAATTTAGTGTGTTGATCAATTTGAGGAATGCCTGCAATGCGCCTATTTTCATGTTTTCACCAACCGTTGAGCAATTCGATTTAATTCATGCCCTTGAGTTGGGAGCCAATGATTATTTCGGTTATCAAACCCATCCGCGGGAATTGGTAGCGCGCATAAAAGCCCAACTCAGACCTTTAAATACCCACAATGACAACAGCCAGTCCATTGCACTTAATGGCGTGGAGTTGTGCAACGTAAAACGTCAGGTCACCTATTGCGGACAGCACATCGCATTAACCGGTGTCGAATTTGAATTAATGCAATTTTTAATGACCAATGCAGGACAAATTATTTCGCGAGAAATATTGGGGAAAGTGTTATTTAATCGCAGTATTTCTAGCGCCGATCGCAGCTTGGATGTGCACGTTTCCAATGTACGTAAAAAGCTCGCTGCCATTAACGATTCACCGCATATTCAAACGGTGCGCGGCAGCGGCTATGTGTTTTTAACACAGCAGGAACCAGAACTAGCCGTAAGCTAATGACTAGTTCTGCGCGCTGGCACTAAGAAGAACAACTACTACAAGACGAGCAACTGCTGCACGATGAACCGCTATCAGACGAGCCACTATCTGAACTAAAGTCCCCCATATCACTCAGCCAACTGCTTGCCGCTGTAGTGTCGTCATCTAACGTCGATGACTCACTAAAAGACGAGCTTTCCAATGCATCATCCAGCGCGATATCTTCATTGAGTAACGGCTCTGCAGCATCAACCTCCGCACCTTCAGCAATGACACCTAATTCTTCACCATCAGGCGCTTCAATAGTGACATCAGACGGCGTAATGCTGTGATTATCCATCAGTGACAACCACATTAATGGGTAAATCACATCACCACAGTTACTGTGACGATAATGACGACGACGCACTCGTGACGAGTCATCCCACGCACGTGCTTTATTCTCAGGCCTTACGATAACATTGCTGGTTTCCACCGGTGCTTCTTTAACTCGGAGCTGTGCATTGAGGGCAAAATTAAGCCCAGAAACAAAAGAGTCAAATTGGCTGCGATAACGACGCACCATTTCATCGTATTTCTCTTGCGACGAGAAATGACTGCCAATACGCGCTTTTAAGGCTTCTTCAGATTCATCACTCGCTTTTTTAAAGGCATCTATATAGCCATAAATCTTAATATGGATAGGCGCATCGTTTGGCTTGTGAATTCGCGAAATATCGATTTCAATAAAGTACTCAATGTCATCTTGCGGATGGGACAAGGTTAGCGCCATGTGTTCAAACTCAGGCGCAGTAATGTGATCCCGTTTAAGCGTTATATTCATCATGCCTTCGGCAAGATCATTGTCTTTATTGTCGAGATCTTCGTAATAAACAACCTCATCAACTTCTAACAGCTGTAAATTAGTGATGCCCTTTTTCATCATCACCTTATTGAGCTCTTGCATTATAGCGACCGCCGTAAAGAGCTGTTGTTCTTTGAGCTCTCCATAATTACCACTGGTAAGTGCATACAAGAATTTTGCAAAAATCTTGGTTGGTTTTTTACGCGCCAATTCACTGTCGCGCTGAAGGTGTAAATCAATCTTTGATTCAAAAATCATAATAACTCCCTTTTCAGATCTAAAAACAGGTTAGGTTTCGCAACTGCTACATTGCCCAGCAATATTGAGCACTGCATCAGTTGGCCAAAACTGTGAATTTAACGTTCCAAATTCCCGCTGCAATGCATAAAGCGTACTACGCAATTGCGCAGCATTTTCCTCGTCATCGCCACCAGGATGATGATGAATAAAATGGCCATAAAACGCGTGGCAAAATTCACTATAAGTTTTGGTATGTAAAATTAATCCGTGCCACACCTCATCGATTATCAAACTTGGTGTAAAGCGCTCTCGCGTGTCAGTATCGCCAGCGCGTCCTGCGATAAACAAAAACTTTAAGGCTTCTTTTAGCAGCATATCTACCGCAGGCAATTCACTAAACCGAATCGACAAATCAGTGCTTAGCTTGTTAAGCAATGCAGGCTCTTTGTCACACCACCATAGGTATTGCGACTCAATAATGTCATCATTTGTCATTGTCTATTACGGCTTCTCACGCACTTTGTTGGTTGAATATAGCACTGGCAATCTCGGCTATAACAACCTGCAATTGTAATAAAATGTAATGTTTGTTTTTTATTATCAGCAATCGCTTTATGATTGATTTTTTTGATCAATTTAGCGATACGCAGCGTATCACTAATCGCCTTTCATCACAGGAAACCACCATGAAGCGATTAACACTAATTTCCGCCTTAATCATCTCATCGCTAACGACGAGCTTTGCTTACGCCAAAGAACAAGACAAACGCGGTGACAATCGTCAGCGCATGGAGAAATTCGGTTTTATTTATGGTGCGGGTATCGGCATCGATAACGGCATTTATAAAGATCACGATCAACCTGTGATCCCCTTGCCGATTATTGGCTATCGCAGCGAAAAGTTTTCAGCATTCGGCCCCTTCGTTAGCTACCACGCGTGGCGTGACGAACACTTCAAGTTCTCGTTACAAGCCGCACCGCGCTTTGGTGGGTTTGAAGCGGATGATGCTGATATCTTCGATGGTATGGATGAGCGCAAACTGTCGCTAGACGCGGGAATAGGACTAACCTATCAGCATAACGATTGGAAAATCGATACATCAATTATGCGTGACGTGCTGGGAAAATCAGACGGCCTAGAAGTCAAATCTACCTTTGGTAAGATGATGCGCTTTGGCCCTGTGTTTGTGGAGCCAAGTGTTGGTTTAAGCTATGTCGATAGCAATCATGTGGATTATTACTACGGCGTCGCAGCACATGAAGCCACTGCAAACCGCATGCAGTACACTGGCGATAGCGCGCTCAATAAAACATTAGGCGTTTCCGTCATGACACCAATCTTCTTTGGCGGCATTACCTCTATAAATATAGAAAACACATGGTTTGACAGCAATATTAGCGACAGTCCATTAACCGACGGCGATTCAAGCTTAGCGATTCGCTTGATGTTTTCTAAGTTTTTCTAGGGCAAAAACAGCTGGCGATATTGCGATGGCGTCAGCTCCGTCCACTGCTTGAATACTCGCGAAAAGGCTCGAGCTTCACTGTAATCCAACTGGCTAGCGATATCCTCAATGGTATTTTGAGGATTGCGCAACAAACGCATCGCCTGCTCTTGGCGAAATTCTGTCTTAAGTTGAGAAAAGCTCGTTTCTAGATTTCCCAATTGACGTCTCAAGGTGGCACTACTCATATTCAGTGCATGAGCGATGTAATTAGCATCGGGTAAATTACTATGTTGAGTGAAATAGCGTTTGAGTAAACCGTAGACTCGTTGGTCTAAGGCGTTATCAGATTCAGGAAAGCGTAACACTATCAGCGGAAATTGTTCGATGACTTGATAGATACTTTCCGGCGCTTGCAACACAGGCCACAACAAGATCGATTCATCAAAATAGATCGCGTTTTGGGTTTGATTGGTGGCAGTCTGACAACGAAATAACAGCGCAAACTCCATTTGATAATCTGCCGGCTCATAGGCAACACTAGCACCGTTAAGCACTATGGTCTTATTGGCTAGCCAGCACAGTAACCGGTGGACAAACACCATCAAATATTCTTGCAAAAAATGCGCGGGATCGTCGTGCTGATGCGATAGCGATAAACACACCTGTTTCTCTTCACAACGCATTTCAAGTTGGCATCCAGCCAACGCTAAAGCAGTTTGTAGCGTGGTTATCGCCTGCTCAACGGTTTTCGCCATAACAACACCACTAAGCAACAACTGATAAAACTTCGGCGGCACCGCTTGTTTCGAAAAACCGAAAAAAGCGTCTTGCGTATGTTCGATCAAATAATTGAGTAACGTCGCCATGCAATGATCTGTCACCCGCTGTTTTTTAGCAATACTACTTGGCGCAATACCAGCCATCATCATAAGCGCTTTAGTGTCTACGCCCTTAAAAGCCGCTGCACTAATACATGATTTTATATAGTAATGTCCAATGGTCGCCATCGCGCCTCCCGATCAATTGAGCGATATTGTGACTTATTTTGTTTCAACAAAAAAGGCCGTCAACAGACGGCCTTTGTTATTATTTACAAGTATTAAAACTTGTAAGTAGCTCGCGCATACACGAAACGACCATCAGCACCGTATGCTGAGAAGCCCGAGTATGGGAACACTTGGTTAAAGGTACTGTAACCAACGTTGCTCACCGTATCTTGCGGGTATTGGTCAAACAAGTTGTTTACACCAATTGCAAGGTTAATTGACTCTGTGATTTGGTAACTAGCATCG
Organism: Psychrobium sp. MM17-31; assembly: GCF_022347785.1. Classification (NCBI taxonomy): domain Bacteria; kingdom Pseudomonadati; phylum Pseudomonadota; class Gammaproteobacteria; order Alteromonadales; family Shewanellaceae; genus Psychrobium; species Psychrobium sp. MM17-31. The sequence goes on along the minus strand of NZ_JAKRGA010000007.1, from coordinate 15,414 downwards.
ATATCAGTAATCCATTTCGGTGCTAATACCTCGTGATTATCTGGGTTGCTCGATGCATCAACCACTTCACCATAACGCGTTGCACGTAGATTGACTTTAAGATCTTCGTAAGTCCACATTGCCGCTAGGTTGTACTTGTTCTTAGGCGTACCTAACTCAAAACGAGTGATTTCACGATCAGAGAACACTTGATAGCTGTCGCCAAGCGCAGATAACTCAGATGGGTTGTCTTTAATGCCTGTCACTTCTGTATCGTTGAAGTTCAAAGCAGCACTTAAACGCAAGCTACCGTAGTCATCCATATCCATATCGTAAGTAGCTACGATATCTAGACCTTTAGTTGTCGTATCGATGGCGTTAGTAAAGTAACGCGCACGAGTTGTGTTTAATTCACCAGCCGACTTTAAGATATCAACTACCGCATCTCCCGAAAGGTTTTCAGACAGTACGATACGATCATCAATAGTGATGTGGTATGCATCAACGGTTAGGTTGAAATCGTCATACTCGTAAACAAAACCAAAGGTTGAGTTAACAGATTCTTCCGCTTCTAGTTGTTTCGCACCTAGTGCAACTGCAGCAGGCTCGTCAACTGGGAATAAACCTACTTCATTTGGCACGCCATCGACAAACACTGTTGCGATAGATTTATAACTGGTTTGCGCTAGTGACGGCGCTCTGAAACCAGTACTGATAGCGCCGCGGAATGATAGTTCATCGTTTACCGAGAAACGACCCGCTAGTTTATTAGTAAAGGTTGAACCAAAATCAGAGTAGTCTTCGAAACGACCAGCGTAAGCAATGTTAAAACGATCATTTACATCAGTATCTAACTCAACGTATACCGCATAGTTGTGACGACTATCATCAACGGCGCTCGATGGTGAGAAGCCTGGTAATACTTGCGCACCACCAGCAGCAATAGGGTCGCCTTCGCCATCTAGTTTAGTAACATAAGAGGCTTCTTCACCTGGCTTAATTTGGTAGTTTTCTTGACGGTATTCGAAACCTAACGCCACGAATACTTCGTTCTCTAGACCCCAATCTTGCATGGTGTTAGCTGACGCATTAGTTACGATTTGCTCGTACACTAAGTTACCGTTATCAAATTCCGTTGGGCTGTCTTTACCCAAAGAGGTATTGAGTGAGTTTTCTACGCCGAAGCCAAAATCGTTTTTACCGATGTTAGCGCTTAAATCCCAGTTCCAATCGTTAGTTTCACCTTTAATACCAACATTAAACGCGGTGTCTGTGACATCTGATGAAATATGAGGTAGGAAACCATTTGGGTAAATGTCTAACACGTTACGGCTGTCTTTAGCACGACGGTAGAAACCCGCCGATAAACCTTCACGCTCAGAGAAGCTACCAAATGCATAAATCTCTGTCGTTTCAGACAGGTTGTAACCCATGTTGAAGAATAGACTTAGATCTTCAACTTTCGCCTTACCCCATTTGTGGTTGTAGCGATCGAAGCTTAACTCACGCGGATCAAGTGCGCCGTTTTCACTGCCATCATCGATACGAGCGTATTGCTCACGAGGATCAAAACCAGAACGAATTGAAGGATCGCGTTGACGTGATTCAAAGGCAACGTTAAAGAAACCCGCTTCGCCGATTTCAGTGCCCCAGTCACCAGCAATGGTCGTAATGCCACCGTCGGTACGAGTGCGATCGCCACCCGTTTCAAACGCGAGGTTACCATCTGCCCCCACTGACACGCTTTCTAGCTGAGGTACGCCAGCCATCGTTGTGTTGTATTCGCCGTAGGTTGCACTAATGCTACCGCCAGTTTCATCTTTTAGAATAATGTTAATTACACCAGCAATAGCGTCTGAGCCATATTGTGCTGCCGCGCCATCGCGCAGAACTTCAATTGATTTGATGGCAGATGTAGGAATGGTGTTGAGATCAACCGCGGTAGAACCACGACCTACAGTACCATTAAGGTTTAATAGCGCAGAGCTGTGACGACGCTTACCATTGATAAGAACCAGGGTGTGATCCGGTGCCAAGCCACGCAATACTGCAGGGCGCGAGTGGTCAGTACCATCGGCAATTGATGGATTTGGGTAGTTAAAGCTTGGAATCAGTGTCGTTAACACTTGGCTCACTTCTAACTGACCTGTTGTTACCATATCTTCGATGTTAATGATGTCAACTGGTACACTACTTTCTGAAACAGTACGGTCGTTACGACGCGAGCCTGTTACGAGAATGTGTTCGATATCTTTCTTCGCTTCTTTGTCAGCTGCTATCGCTGTGGTTGATGCAAATGCGCCCGATGCGGCAAGAATAGATAGGGGTAAGATCTTACGACTAAACAACGCAGAGACATGACTCGCGATAGCCGTTTTACTGGTTCTTTTCATTGTGGTTCCTTAACAAATACTCAAAAACATGTTGATGTGAAATCCGCGCTCAGAGACGCTTTTGTGGAGCGAACTGTATATTTTTCACTCGACTAGCATCCCACATCAAATAAACTGTGTCATGCACTAATTGTAACTTTTCATGAATCGCCACCTTAAACCTTATAAGCATATGATATTCAAATCACTTACTCTTTAGTTTTAGAGACTTAAGTCACATTTTTAACGCCAGTAACCAAGAAACCCGACCCACAAAGCTATCGCGCCCGTTTTTCGTTTATGAGCGAAAATGTGATCTCATTGCTAATTGATGTCCTGTTAAATGCACGTCATTTAAACAACAATGATCGAAAATTATTATTACAAGGAACATCCCATGCAATTCGAGTTTTCTGAAGAAGAACAAATGATCCGCGAAACGGCGAGTCAGTTCGCTGAAAATCAATTAAAGCCAAACGCGCAAAAGCTAGACGAAGGCGATCACGAGCTATACCTCGCGCAAATTAAAGAGCTGGCTGAGCTTGGTTTCATGGGAATGACCGTTAAAGAGCAATACGGTGGTATTGGCGGTAGCACAGTTGCATTCTCCCTAGCTGTAACAGAAATCGCACGTGGTTGTGCTTCTACGGCAACGGCAACCTCAGTAACCAACATGGTGGCAGAAGTGATTCAAGCGGTTGGTAGCGAAGAGCAAAAAAATCACTATTTACCAAAGTTTTGTAATGGCGAATTCTTGGCGGGTGCCTTCTGTTTAACTGAGCCAAGTGCAGGGTCAGATCCTTCTGCAATGCGCACGACCGCGGTGGCAGATGGTGACAACTTCGTATTAAACGGCAGCAAAATCTACATTACTTCGGCTAAATTTGCAGGTGTTTTTGTCGTATGGGCAGTCACAGACCCAAGCGCACCACGTGGCAAAGGCATTAGCTGTTTCTTAATCGATGCTGACACGCCTGGAATGACTATCGCTAAACCGGAAGACAAAATGGGACAGCGCGCTTCTTCAACCTGTGAAGTGAGCTTTAATGACTGTGTAATCCCTAAATCAGCATTAATGGGCGAGTTAAACAAAGGCTTTAAAATTGCCATCGGTGAGTTAGCAGGTGGCCGCATTGGTATTGGCTCATTGGCACTAGGTATTGGCTTAGAAGCGATGGATTACGCCAGCGACTACATTAAAGAGCGCAAACAATTTGGCCAAGAGTTATCAAAATTCCAAGGTCTACAATTTATGGTAAGCGATCGTTATACCGAATTAGAAGCAGCGCGTTTATTATTAATGCAAGCGGCATATAACAAAGACCAAGGTCTGCCATTTGGCACATCGGCATCTATGGCGAAATTATTTGCATCAGAAAAAGCCAACGATGCTTGTTACACTGCACTACAATGTTTAGGCGGCGCTGGTTACATTAAAGAATACCCAGTAGAGCGCTTTGTACGCGACGTTCGTCTAACCGCGATTTACGAAGGAACTAGTGAGATACAGCGAGTGATTATCGCCCGTGACAAGCTATTAAGCTAAGCGCAATACGTCAATTTACCGAAAAAAATTAGAGAATTAATATGCAAACAGATAACAAAATTGCCGTAGTAACCGGCGGCGCTTCAGGCCTTGGCCGCGCAACAACCGACGAATTAGTTAAAGCAGGGATCAAAGTTGCGATCTTAGATGTTAATGAGCAAGCAGGAGCTGAAGCCGTAGCTGCTCTTGGCGAAGAGAACGCGTTATTTGTTACTACAGATGTGACCAGCGATGCTTCAGTTGAAGCTGCATTTGACCAAGTGATAGCTAAGTTCAATCGCGTTGATATTTGTATTAACTGCGCAGGTATCGCCCCCGCGAAAAAAGTTTTGGATCGCGAAGGTCAAGCACAGCCATTAGACGCCTTTGCTAAAACTATCAATATCAACTTAATTGGCTCATTTAATGTGGCACGTGTTGCTGCACAAATGATGGCAAAAAATGAAGCCGAAGGTGATAGCGGCGAGCGCGGCATCATCATTAATACCGCTTCAGTTGCAGCCTATGAAGGCCAAATGGGCCAAGCGGCTTATGCCGCAAGTAAAGGCGGCATTGTTGGTATGACACTGCCTATGGCACGTGATTTAGCCCGTACAGGCGTTCGTGTAAACACCATAGCACCGGGCATCATGGGCACGCCAATGTTATTAGGCATGCCGGATAACGTGCAAGAGTCACTAGTAGCTAATATTCAATTTCCAAAGCGCATGGGTTATCCAAGCGAATTTGGCCGCTTAGCCATTCATATGATTGAGAATAGCTACATCAATGGCGAAACCATTCGTTTAGATGCAGCGATCCGTATGCCTGCGAAGTAATCTGAACTCGCGTCATTCACCAAATAAAAAGCGCCGCTATCAATTGATAGCGGCGCTTTTGTATTAAGGCTTTAAACTGTTAGAAGTTGTAAGTCGCCTTCATGTAGTAGTAACCACCGTTAATACCAATTGGTGAAGTCGTTGGGTAAAGTGAACCCGCGATTTCATTGTCGTATGGCGTAATTTCATCCGGTGTTTCATCAAACAAGTTGGTTGCACCGACTGTTAGCTTCCAATTGTCATCAACGGTATAAGCCACTTCAGCATCAAATACCACTTCAGAGCCCACGTTAAACGGTAGACCTGAATCTAGATGATCTTCGTAGATTGAACCCGCATAACGCACGCGAGTCAGTACGCGCCAATCGCCATTGGTGTGATTAGCCGTTAGGTTGTAACGCAGTGCTGGTAAGTTATCTTCTAACATCTTAATACGTTCAGCAGAGATATTGTCTGATGCGCGGTCAACCACGGTTTGTGTCCAGTTGTATGCGAACGAGAATGTCGTTTCACCGCCAAACATATCCATATCGTAACTCGCTACGATATCAACACCCTGTGTTGTGGTATCAAAGTCATTGGTAAAGTACGAGATTTCAGTAAAGCTCGATGCATCGGTAACGCCTGAAGCGACTAATTCAGCACGATCTTGATCCGTTAACTTAATCCCCGAGGTTGTTGAAATACGATCTGTCACTTCAATGTTGAAGTAGTCGATAGTTAAGAAAATACCATTTTCAAACTCACCAACTAAACCAACACTAAAGTTAGTCGACTCTTCAGGTGTTAGCGTAGTACCGCCTTTTTTCTGAGAAATTGGATGGGTTGGTGGCAGAGTCGCACGGTCAATAAGTGCGCCATCTGTACCAAATGCTGTCGTTACGTTACGGACAGTTGCTTGACCAATAGTTGGTGCTTTAAAGCCTGTGCTTATTGCGCCACGCAGTGCCCAATCTTCTACAAACTCCCAACGTGCAGATAGCTTACCTTTGGTCGTGTTACCAAAGTCAGAGAAATCTTCGAAACGAATCGCCGCGCCCACCATAAATTCATCGGTGAAGTAAGTCTCAGTATCTACATACAGGGCAACGCTGTTACGACTAGTCTTACCCGCACTTCGCGCCGACAGTCCTGGGAAGCCGTTAGAGCCGATACCAAAACCTTGCGCAGCTAATGGACCAATTTCCCAAGATTCTTGATCGCCGGCGATAGATTCGTATGACTCGTTGCGGTATTCAATACCACCCGCCACATTCATTGGCTCGTCGAAACCAACATCAACCGCTTTAGAGAAGTCCACGTTGAGCATATCTTCTTGTTGAATATAAGTACCAGGACTGAACTCTGTTGGTGTATCTGGACCTAACGATGGGTTAATCGAGCCACTTAGCTTGTAATCAACTTCATTGCGGCCATGAGAGAAACTCACATCGTAAAATACTTCATCGCCAAACTCGCCCTTAGTACCAAAGACTAGTGAAGTATCAGTCACATTACCGCCGAATTTAGGTGTGAAACCACCCGGGAACATTTCATTAAAAGAGAAACAGTTCGGGTTATTTTGGACACCATCGATGTAGTTTTGCTGCGTTAATACATTACCCGTTGTAATAGGAATGACTGGACAGCTAATGCCATCATCTGGAGTTAAATCACCCACTAACAATGTTTTACCATCATCGTTAGAATAAGCACCGCCACGTGTGTGTGGATTACGGTAGTAGAAGCCCCCCTCAACATCACGCTTAGCAATGTTACCGAATAAATAAGCTTCAGCACCATCACCTAAATCAAGGCCAGCATTAACAAATACTTTAATATCTTCTTTAAATTCAGGAGCCCCCCAAATTTGCGCAGGAGAGGCTACGTGAGTATTTCCAGCATCGATCAGTCCTTGCGCATCGTCACGCTGTACACTTCGACTCGTAGGATCTGACTGTTTCCATTCAAACGAGGTATTGATAAAACCGTTTTCAGTTAACGGTAAACCAATGTTACCCGACACCTGAACACCGTCACCATCGCCCTCATAAAACTCACCATATTTGACTTCAAACATGCCACCTTCGCTAGCATTTTTGAGGGTGAAGTTCATCACACCAGCAAGTGCATCTGAACCATATTGAGCTGCCGCACCATCACGCAGAACATCAACTTGCTTGATGGCAGCTGATGGAATTACTGATAAGTCAGGGCCTTGCGCACCATCTGATAAACCGCCACCTAAGAAGGTAATTACGGCGCTGCGATGGCGACGCTTACCGTTGACAAGAATCAAAGTATGATCCGACGCCAAACCGCGTAAATTCGCCGGACGAACTAGGGTTGAACCGTCGTTAATTGGTTGGTCATTTACGTTGAATGATGGCACGACATTTTGCAGCAATGAAACCATGTCCGACGGACCTTGGTTAGCAATTTCACCACCATCGATAATGTCGACTGGTACTGCTGAGTCACTGGCAGAGCGCGGCGCTGCACGGGTACCTATAACAGAAATTTTCTCTGCATTTTTAACGGCGTCTTTTGTTGACTTTTCATCTTCTGCCGCCATTAAAGGCGCTGAGGTAATCGCGGTTGATACGAAAAGTGCGATAGCACTTCGCTGGTAGTTGTTTGACATACGTTGTTCCTTGTTATTCTCAAGTGAGAAATAAAAATAAAGTTCGGTGTATATTCACCTTTTAACAACATCATGCTACATAACATTTAGTTAACATATAAACAGTTGTTTTGTTATATGCTAGAAAAAATCATATATTTGCATGGAAATACTAATAAAAGACGATGATTTCCGGCGAAATAGCCAATGCATATATAAACTTGTACGTTAAAAAAATGTTAAATTCAACAGTAAAAACGAAAATTAATCGCTAAACAACAACGTCCCAATAAATTTCAGAGCCAGCTTTTTGGCTAAGTTTTTTATTAAATTCGGCAAAGCGCTCGAGCGCAATATCTTCGCCAGTCAGCCAACGCCACGTATGTCGGTAACAATTTGCTTTGAGTAAATCGTAATTGTAAAAGTTAAAAATATCTTGTGATGCGCTGTCTATCATTCGACTAAAGGTTAAGGGAATGCCTTGTCGATCACAGGCGGCAAAAATATGACTACCACTGCGATCTGCCAAGAAGCGTTTTTTCGACACAGCCCTTATCAAACCACTGCCATGAAGCTCTACAATGGTCTCATCATCGATCACCACGCCAGTGTGAATAAAGGCTTCATATACCTCGCAACAAACTATACTGCCTGGAACCAATGCGACGTGTTTTGGACTCGGTAGCACCTCTGAAGGCTCTCGTCCGAGATCGGGCCTTAATGGATTACGACGATCGTTATCGAGGGATCGCAAAAAGGACTTCTGATTATCATGGGCAAGCACGGCACCGACAACGGCGCCTGCGAGTATCACGGGCAATGGCATAAGATTGCGCTCCATAAACGAGGAATATATTTTAAGCTAGCGAGTTTTTACAAAAAGCCCAAGTGTTGTCCTGTTACAATTTGTGTTGAGCAATTATCTATAATTCAATTACTATAGATTTAACAAATCATAAATTCGATTTAAATAGTGAGTAACGATGATAAAACTACGCGATCTTGAATACCTCGATGCCATAGAGCAACACAGACATTTTGGTAAAGCCGCCAGTGCATGCTATGTCAGCCAACCGACGCTTAGTGGTCAACTCATGAAGCTAGAAGAACAACTTGGATTGCAGTTAGTAGAGCGCCATCGTCACAATGTGATGTTAACGCCTGCGGGTGAAAAGTTGGTGATTGATGCACGCAAAGTGTTGAATGCGGCTCAAGATTTTGAGCGCCAAGCCAAAGATTTACTCGATCCTCTCGCCGGCGATATACACATGGGTTTGATCCCAACACTAGCGCCTTATTTGCTCCCCCACATCATGCCTGCGCTATCGAGTGAGCTGCCAAAAGTGCAATTCTTATTACACGAAAATCAAACCAAGGTTTTGCTGCAAAAACTCGATGAGGGCAAGCTCGATGTGTTAGTGCTACCGTATCTAGAAGAAATGGATAAATTTGAATGTTACGACTTGTTTGACGAGCCGTTAGTGTTGGCCGCTCCGAGCGAGCACCCGTTGACGACGCAACAAGATTTATCATTACATCACTTGCACGAGTATAAAATACTGACGTTAGAAGATGGGCATTGTTTGAAAGATCAAGCGATGGGATATTGTTTCTCAGCGGGCGCTAAAGAAGATACCAGTTTTCAAGCAACAAGTTTAGAAACACTGCGCCACATGGTCGCCAGTGGCGCAGGCATCACGCTGTTACCAGCGTTAGCCACAACACAAATAAACACCAATAATACGATTGCTTATTTGCCATTTAGCGAGCCACAACCGACTCGCAAAATTTCATTAGTCATTAGACCAAATTATTCGCGAATGCACTGCGTAAGAAAAATCGTCAGTGTCATTCGTGAAGCGGCTAAGCCTTTATTTCCATGATTTCATTTTGTGGCCTTTTAAGGCGTAGAACAAAATGAATAGATAACAAGGTAAGCCAACCCAATAAGCGACTTGAGTATCATTCATCACATGCGCTACTTTGCCGAAAACCAGCGGTAAAATAGCGCCACCTGAAATCCCCATAATCAATAACGCTGACGCTTGTGAGGTGAACTTACCCATACCATCAAGTGCCAGTGGCCAAACCGATGGCCAGACCAAGGCATGCGCCAAGCCCATCAATGCAACAAAGGTTACCGAATCAGGCACTACACTTATTCCAGTCCAACCCCAAAGTACATCGGCAATAGCGGTTGATGTTTGTGAGCCAAAGACAACGCCAACAATACACAGTGAACCCGCGATTGCAGAACCTATAAGCGCTTGTTGCTGCGAGATAAATCGCGGAATACAAGTAACACCGATAATATAACCAAACACCATAAACATCATGGTGTAAGAAGTTAATGCTGCAAAGTTTGCAACACCTAACCCAGAACCATAAAGACCTATGGTATCGCCAGCAATGACTTCAACGCCCACATAAGCAAATAGTGCAATAGCCCCCAATACCACTTGTGGGAAAGCAAATACGCTGCCTTTTTCATCGCTGTCACTCGCTTCAGACTCTAAATCTAATTCAGGTAACGAGGAAAATTTCACTAATGCAATCAAAAATGCTAACGCAATTGCCATGTAAATATATGGCACTACTAGCTTGTTCGACAATTCAGTAATCGTCGCTTGACGCTGCTCTTCTGCCATAGCGGCAACAGCTTGCTCCGAAACATCTCCCATGTCAGCTAAAATCAGCACAGTAAAAACCGCCGGCACAACAACGCCTGCGGTTTTGTTAATTATACCCATAATTGAAATACGCATCGCTGCGCTTTCTTCAGGACCAATTTTTACCAAGTAAGGATTTGAAGCAGTTTGTAGAATTGTTAGACCTGCTCCTAAAATAAACAATGCAATCAAAAAGATAGCGTAGTTAGCGCTTTGTGCCGCTGGGATAAAGGCGAGCGAACCAACCACCATAATACCTAAACCAATCGCCATACCGTTTTTATATCCGGTTTTATTAAGGATAAACGACATTGGAAACGCCATCACCGTATAGGCGATATAGAATGCAAAAGTAACAAATAGCGCTTGGAATTCGTTGAGTTCACATACAATTTTTAAAAACGGAATTAACGATCCGTTAAGCCAAGTTACAAAACCAAAAATAAAAAACAGCACACCAATAATAACCATCGGCATAACTGTCGATCGGTTAGGTTTGCTTGTCGATACCGCAGTATTCATGAAGCCTCCAAGACCTATAATTATTATAATTTATGTGGCTCTCCACCAATCCACAACTGAGTCACCTGCCAATTGTTATCAATGCCAATAATAACGGTAAGCGAAACAGCAACAAGGAAGTTGCCTCTTTTTACGTGAAAAAGTTGCGCTATTCAATTTATTAATGAATTTGTCCGATGCAACTAAAAATATTCGTCTACATTTAGGCTATTACTTTGATCTCAGAACACATTACAAAAACAAATGGAAGGGACGTTGGTGTCGGGTATAAAATTCAACAAGCGCTTATTGGCAACCAGTATAGCTTTAGCAATGGGCGGAATCTCCACTCCTGCGATTGCTGAAGAAGACAAAAGTAAAGAAGAAGCCGAAGCCAACATCGAAATTATTCAGGTCAGCGGTATTCGTGCAAGTAGTAAAGCAAGTATCAATACAAAACGCTTTGCAGCATCACAAGTAGACGGCATCACTGCTGAAGACATTGGTAAACTTCCTGATGTAACTATCGCCGATTCCCTGCAACGTATTACTGGTGTACAAGTTACTCGTACTGCTGGTGAAGGTGGTGTTATTGCGATCCGTGGTTTACCACAAGTAGACACAACCATGAATGGTGAAGTGTTCTTAAGTGCGACAACAATCGACTCATCTGGTGCTGACTACGGCAACCTTCCAGCACAACTTTTCTCAGGTGTAGACGTATTTAAATCAGCGCAAGCAAAACGCAGTGCCGCTGGTATTTCTGGTTCTATCGATCTAAAGACACGCCGTCCATTTGATATGGATAATGGTTACACTTTCGGTCTAGGTGGTGAACTAACTAAAGGTTCAATCAGCAAAGAAACCGATCCAACACTTAACGGTTTAGTAGCTTACAACGGCGAAAAATTCGGTGTTTTATTTTCAGCCGTAACATCAGAAGCTAACCTAGCCACTGACTACAACGGTTACTTCGATACGTCAGAAAACGGTGGTATCGGCGCAGCAAATAACAACCACACTTGGGGTGCTAACTCACGCGGCGAAGAAACTCGTCACGTTGTACCACAAGGTTTTTCAGCATTTAACAAAGAAGAAGAGCGTAATCGCGACGCTTTCCAATTGACACTACAAGGTGACTTAGGCGAAGGTTTCGAAGTTGTACTTGATGCTTTCTACACTGATCAAGAGCGCTTTAACCGTCGTCAAGGTTTGTCACAAAACAACCGCTGGAACAGCTTTAACGAATACGCTTATCCAAATGATGCAGGCTTTACAGGTGATTCATTCACCGATCCAGATGGTAACGTATGGGCTGGCATTAACTCATTCAAAATGCAGTCTTACCGTCTACAAACCTTTACTCAGGTTAACAACAACACTGAGACGTCTGAAAACTATAACCTTGAACTGAACTACAACAACGGTGGTGCTCTTACTGGTCAGGTTCGTATGACTCGCGCGAAAGCAACAGCTAGCATGCGTCACGGTTACGGTGAAGGCGATATCTTAAGTATCGACCGCGGCACATTAGTGACAGGCCCAGGTCAGTTCACTCAAGGTGCAAACTGTACTAATGGTGAAACTGTCGTTGGTGACAAGGGCGGCTGTTATGCTGACTTCTCACCAGGCGGCATCGAAGACATCTTTACCTTATCTTACGACGCGTCAGGTGAGCATCCAATCTTTAGCGGTTTCGATCAAATCGTTAATGGTTGCGCAGGCCCGCAAAGCGTTGCAGCTTACATGGCCGATATCAATTCATACCACATTGGCGCGTTCTCTTCAGAGGGCAACACCGATGACGAAGGTACTATCGATACATTCAGCACACGTTGGAATTACGCACTAGAAGATAACGATTACATCACTAGCATCGACTTTGGTGCACGTGTGATGGAGCGTAGCGTAGATCACGATCAGTTCACCTACACGTCAAACTTTGGTGACGGTTGTGATATCGCCCAGTGGAAAGCCGTGGATCAGTTCATGGATACTGCAGGCTGTGAAGGCAACCCAGCTGCTGGTGAATACCTCACAGAAGATGTTGGCGACCTTAAAGCTGGTGATTGGGTTCCTTACACAATATTAGGTCCAACTCGTCTTGATCAACACACTGACGTGTCATTCCAAACTAACTTTGGCGCAGTTACTGGCATCCCAGGTATGTGGGCAATCGACCCAAGCAACTTCGATGATCCTCGTCAGTTCCACTTAGATACCTTTGGTAACGTACAACGCACAGAAAACGGTGGCGCTTCATACGACGTTAAACTGCAAGAGACTACTTTCTTCACGCAAGTTAACTTCGAACACGGTATCGTTAGCGGTAACGCGGGTCTAAAAGTTGTAGAAACAGATCTATACGTTAAGCAGAACCTAGTGGGTGCTTCTCTACCACACAGTGGTTTAGGCCCTGACACGGGTGATGAAGTTACAGAGCGTAGCTACGCTGATTATCTACCATCGTTAAACATTGCTATTCAAGCAACTGACGAAGTAGTGCTACGTGGTGCTTACTCAAAAAATATGCAAGCGCTAAATCTTGCACAATGGGGAGGCGGTAAAACTATTGGCCGTGTAAATAACACAGACTGTGATTGCTTACGCGTTGTTAATGGTACTCTAACAGGAAATCCAAAACTAAAACCATGGCGCTCTAAAAATATATCACTGTCAGCCGAATGGTATCCACATGCAGAATCTGTATTTTTCTTATCGACTTTCAAGATCGACATCGAAAGCTTTACCGAGCGCGGGACTGTAATGATTGATGAGCCAGATGCCGATGGAATCCATCGTGGTCCATGGCCATTTACAACACAGGTTCAAGGTAATGGAGGCAGCGTACAAGGTTACGAAGTTGGTGGTAAATTAGCATTTTCTGACTTCATCGATGTACCAGTACTTAGCAACATGGGTCTAGACGTTAACTACACATACAACGATAGCAAGCAAGATGCTAAAGATGTTCACGGTAACGACTTACCATTCGTTGGTATGTCAGAAGATACATACAACTTAGTACTGTGGTACGAGCAAGAGCCATTTTCTACACGTCTAGCTTGGAACTCAATTAGCCCACGCCTGATTACACAAGGCACAGTTGGTGCAGTTGGTGGTCAATCACTATACCAAGACACTTACTCGCAACTTGACGTTAACTTTAGTTACAAAGTCGACGACGAGATTAGTGTGTACGTTAATGGCTCAAATATTCTTGAAGAATACCAACAAACCTATCTGGAGTTTAGGTCACAAAAAGCATTCCAAAACATCTATGAGGCGCGTTGGACACTAGGGGCTCGCATCAATTTCTAGCCAGCAATCTGCGTTTCGAACAAAGTCGACACTTCATCATATACTAACGAACATATATTGCCCCAATAAAAAAGGCCTTACAATGTAAGGCCTTTTCTTTATCACTTAAACTGGAAATTACGCTTCAGCACGTAACTTAGCTAGTTTGTTCGCATGATGTAATGAACCTAGGTGTGCAAAGATAGGACCTAAATAACCACGCTTACGTAATTCTAAATGATCTTCGTCTGACATCTCATTTAGTTTTTTCTCGTCGACTAATAACAAGCCGTTTAACTGAACTTTTTCACCGTTGATTTCTACAGTTAGCGTTTGCTCAACTAATAAATCTTTTTCAACTAGGTAATCACAAAATTCACGAGTGATCTGCATGCTACCGAAGTAATTAGACAGTGTTTCCATGCGTTTTTTAAGGTATTCAGATTGCTCTTCACCTTCAAACAATGCGTCACCTTCCTCTTCATTCACAAGAGGGCTGCTTTCGTTGATAAGCATTTGTAAGCGGTTTTCTTCACCTTGTGTAGGTACCATCGCAAATGGATGATGAGTAACTACCGCAGGTAGATAATCACCAACCCATTTACCTTCACTGTAAAATAAGTTTTCTTCTGGCTTCAAACCAAGAAGAGCTGCAGGCTGTACTACTTTTTTATCTTCTTCGCTTGGACGAATAAAGATAACTGGCATTGCAGAACCCGCTTTAGCGAATTCATGAACTAATAATGGTAGAACCTGTTGGTTTTTCGTGCCTTCAATGTGTAATTCTTTTTTAATTTTTACATTTTTGTGTTCAGTAGCATTCAATGCTTTCATTGGAGAAGTCATTTATTAAATTCCTAAATCTTTTATATTTATTGTGTATCTGAAAATAGATATGGGGGACATATTAAAGAACACAAGCCCTCAATACAATTTGTTTAACAAAAAGATTACAGGAAAGAAATGACAATAAAATAATGATTTTATTTCAACAACTTAAATAGACTATTCGAACTCATAAAAAGACAACATTAGCACTTTGGATGTTTTTTACACATAGCCAGAAACAAAAAAAGTGTTTGGCAATGACGTGTATTCGACTGAAGGGATTCAGGAGGTAGAGCAATCATGGAGACCATTACCGAGATGCACTAATACCGCGAACGCAGGTGCCTACAGGGATGTAGGTAGAATAACGCATGGAACAATTATCGAAATGCGAAAAAGCGGTGTCCTACTCTCTTGAGCCGCAGTCCGTCGAACAAGGTTCGACGCAACAAGCATCAAAGGCGATGTTAGTCCGTTGCACGCAGTGCATCGCAACAAACATAAGCTGTGTTGGGGAAGCCCTGCGTAGCAACGGGGGAACGTCGGGAGCAGGAACAGCGCGGTAGCGCTTTAGAGCAAAGCCTCCGCCCATACGATGATTTCAAATGTATCTAGATAATTAATTCACACGCAGAAACGAAAAAAGCCCCCGCAATCAATGCTGGGGCTTTCCTCTAAATAGGTGTTTGGCAATGTCCTACTCTCACATGGGGAAGCCCCACACTACCATCGGCGCTAAGTCGTTTCACTACTGAGTTCGGAATGGGATCAGGTGGGACCAACTTGCTATGGTTACCAA